>JASEIE010000145.1 GCA_030024065.1 Thermodesulfobacteriota bacterium | reverse complement strand
TTTCTTATTCCTCTCGTCTTTACACTTCCCTTTTATGGGTTAGAATTACTGATCGGCCTGATACAGGCCCTTATCTTCGGCGGTTTAACCCTCGTATTTGGCACGGTCGCTGTAGCTCCCATGCACGAGGAACCAGAATAAAAACAAACTTGAAAGGAGGAAAAGGAAATGTCACCAGAAATAATGAAAATGGTAACAATCGGCCTGATTGGAGGAGTAGGATTTTTCGGTCCAGCACTGGCTTTGGGGCTAATTGGCTACTCGGCAATGCAATCCCTCGGACGCAATCCTGAAGCGAGGGGGGCAATTATGACCAACATGATTTTGATCGGCGCCTTAGCTGAGGCTATAGGGATTTATATTTTAATCGTATGCATCATCTTGGCAATGGTAGTGAAGTAAGGAGGGATCGCAATGGAAAATGGAGGGGCACCCGCTAATTTGTTAGTCATCATTGCCTTTACAGCGGTAATTTTGTTTGTATTTAGCATAGCAGTCCTCATCATAGGTAAAGTGCTTCTCGCAGCATTTTAAACCCTGAAGAATATAATCATTTAGAGAGGGTCACATGGGAGGCTTCGCCAGACTGGGTGTTAATTTACCACTGTTGGTCGTTTTTATCATCAATTTCATTATTCTCTTTGTTCTATTACGCATCTTCTTATACAAACCGGTCCTGAAGATGCTTGACGAGAGATCGAAAAGAACAAAGGAAGCAATGGAATTGGCTGAGGTGACAAAGCAGGAATTTGAGCAAGCTAAGGTAGAGGTTCAGAAACAGATTGATAAAGGACGCCAAGAGGCACAGTCCGTCATCGCCCAAGCGATGCAAGTCGGGGAAAGACTGAGGGAAGAATCTCGACAGGAGGCAGCGAAACAGGCACAAGTGATCATTGACCGAACTCGAACTGAACTGCAGGCTGAGCGCGATAAGATCGTTGAGGATTTGCGGCGGGAGTTCGTCAATATCTCCATCATGGCGGCTGAGAAAGTGATCAAAGAAACCCTCGATAAAGAGAAACATCGTAAGCTGATTGAGGAGACACTTCAGGAAAGAGTTGTTCTCAAGAAAAATTAACCTGAGAGATGCCTAAAATAACTTCTGGTAAACGCTATGCCCAGGCTGCTTTCGATCTAGCCGTGGAAAGAAATGAGCTCGAGAGCTGGCAACAAGGCTTGAGAAAAATAGCCGATTTAGCAAAAGATGAAGAACTCATGGCTTTGCTGCAAAACCCTCGGCTTCCCTTCCCCGCTAAGAAAAGTCTTTTGGAGAAGCGACTGGGGGAGATCAACCCCCTTCCCTTTAACCTAACTCTTCTTCTGGTCAGTAAAGGAATACTAAGGCGTGGCGGCGATATATACCAACAGTATAATTCTTTGCTGGATTTTCATCGTGGTATCGAACGTGCTAAAGTGACTACTGCATTGCCTTTGGGTGACGAGGAGGGCGAGGCGATTTCCCGCCGCCTTGCAGAAATCGTAAAACGTAAGGTAGTCATTGACGCTCAGGTAGACCCCTCAATCATCGGGGGATTCATTGCCCGGATTGGTGATACGCTTATTGACGCCAGCATACATCAGAAATTAGAAACCTTGAGAAGAAGTTTGGTTGAGGCGGGAAGATAGAAATTGTCCGTAGTTTGTGGGTAAAGGTTAGGAAGCCAGTTTGGTAAAGAGTCAAAGGGTTACGGTTAAAAGATTTTGAAGACTAATACCATAACCCTTTAACGAAACGAGCATCTTAACCGTTACCTTTTGACCATTGACTTTTTAAATAAGAGAGGGGTTAAGATGGCAACCCGCGAACAAGATATTGTTTCTGTAATTAAAGAGCAAATTGAGCGTTTTGTTGCCGCTGTAACCGTAACCAATGTGGGTACAGTCATCGAAGTCGGGGATGGCATCGCCCGCGTCCATGGGTTAGGGGAGGCCGCCTACAATGAATTGCTTCAATTCCCCCATGATATTACGGGTCTGGCTTTAAACTTGGAAGAGGATAATGTTGGTGCTGTTGTCCTTGGGGATTGCAGCAAGATCAAAGAGGGGGATGAGGTCAAAGCGACAGGTCGAGTCATCGAGGTCCCCGTGGGAGATGCCCTCATAGGAAGGGTGGTTGACCCTCTGGGGCGTCCCCTCGACGGTAAGGGACCCATTAAGGCAGAGAAGACTCGTCCCGTAGAGAGAGTGGCGCCAGATGTAACAAAGAGAGCACCGGTCAATACACCCGTCATGACGGGGATTAAGGCAATCGATAGTATGATCCCTATTGGCCGAGGCCAGCGTGAGCTGATTATCGGTGACCGATTTACCGGTAAGTCGGCCATTGTCCTTGACAGTATCATTGCCCAGAAGGGTCAAAATCTGATTTGCATCTATGTCGCCATAGGCCAGAAAACATCCAAAGTGGCTCAGGCCATAGCGATTCTCGAGAAATATGGAGCGATGGAATATACGATCATTGTAGGAGCGGATGCTTCGGACCCGGCTCCACTCCAATATATCGCTCCCTATGCCGGCTGCGCGATAGGTGAGGAGTTTATGGAGCAGGGGAAAGATGCTTTGATTCTCTATGACGACCTTTATAAGCATGCCTGGGCTTACCGCCAGCTTTCCCTGTTGTTGCGCCGTCCGCCGGGAAGAGAGGCTTATCCTGGAGACATTTTTTATCTCCATAGCCGGCTTTTAGAGAGGGCTGCCAAATTAGCTCCAGAACATGGGGGCGGTTCGCTGACGGCTTTGCCAATCATTGAGACTCAGATTGGAGATATCTCCGCTTATATCCCCACCAATGTCATTTCCATCACGGACGGGCAGATCTATCTTGAGCCAGATCTATTCAATGCCGGAATTCGTCCGGCCATCAATGTGGGATTATCCGTATCCCGGGTGGGTGGCTCGGCTCAAAGAAAAGCGATGAGACAAGTAGCCGGAAGGCTAAGATTGGAGTTGGCTCAGTTTCGTGAATTAGAAGCTTTTGCGAAGTTTGGTAGTGAAGAATTGGATAAGGCGACCAGGGATCAACTGGAGCGTGGCCGCCGCATTACCGAGATATTGAAACAACCCATATATACCCCGATGTCTCTCGGGAAGCAGGCAAGCATTCTTTATGCTGTCACCAATGGTTATCTCGATGATGTTGCGATAGAAAAGGTGATCGCCTGGGAAGAAAATTTCCACCGTTTTATGGAGACGAATCACCCTGAGATAGAGAAAAAGATCAATGGGGAGTTTGAGATAAAGGCTGAAACGGATAATCTTTTGAAAGCAGCAATCACCCAGTTCAAGCAAGGAACCACTTTGTAGAATGGCGAACATTCAAGCCTTACGCCGCCGCATCCGTAGTATCCAGGGTACCACCAAGATAGTCCGCGCCATGGAGATGGTGGCGACCGCCAAAATGCGAAGAACACAACAACGAGCGCTGGCCGGCCGGCCTTATACTGAAAAAATACGCCAGGTGATTGCTGATCTTGCCATCGAACCCCGTATCAAGGGGAAAATCCTTCCCTTACTGCAGAAACGGGAAGCAAAAAAAATCGCCATTGTCCACATCGGTACTGATCGAGGATTATGTGGCGGTTTGAATACGAACTTGAATCGGCTTATGGCTGAGTTTATCCTGGGACAAAAGGTTCCTGTGACCGTGATTACGGTAGGTCGTAAGGCGAGAGCTCTCGCTCGTATTGCCAAACTGGATGTCCGTGCTGAATTCGCCGGGATCAGCGACCGAGCCACCATCCTGGAAACCATGCCCATCTCAAGGGTTGTGATGGATGACTACAGCAAGGGTGAGGCTGATTTAATCTATCTTGCCTATCCCCGTTTTATCAGTACCATGCTGCAGAGACCTACGATAGAAGCTTTGCTTCCGATTGAGCCAGCAAAGCTTCCTCCGGGACAGGTGGCGGAATATATTTATGAGCCTGATCCTTTTTCGGTTTTGAATGAATTGTTACCCCGATTTGTAGAGATGGAGGTTTATCACGCTGTTCTTGAGCTCATTGCCAGTGAACAATCCGCACGGATGGTAGCGATGCGTAATGCAGGCGACAATGCTGAAGATCTGATCAAAGATTTAACCTTATCATTGAATAAAGCAAGACAGGAGATGATCACAAAGGAGATTTGTGATATCAGCGGAGGGGCTGAGGCTTTAACGACATAAGTGGAGCCCCACGGGCAAGCCCTGTACCGTAATGGTGCAGGGCAAGCCTGTGGCCCATAACTTAACGCCCATGTGGGGCGACATCCCGGCCAAAAGCTGGCGCATTCATCCGCCGGGGCAAAGAGCAAGGAGTTAAGGAGATGGCAAAAGGTAAAGTCGTACAAGTGATAGGGACCGTGGTGGATATGGAATTTCCTAAAGGTGAGTTGCCGGCCATCTACAATGGCATCATCATTCCCATGAATGGCAGTAAGGTTATAGTGGAGACACAAGCTCATATTGGTAACAATTGGGTGCGGGGTGTCTCTTTGACCCCCACCGATGGTTTGGCAAGGGGAGCTGAAGCCATTGACATGGGGACTCCCATTTCAGTACCTGTAGGACGAGCAACATTAGGCCGATTATTCAATGTCTTTGGCGAAGCCATCGACGGATTGGGTGAAGTGAAAACGGACGAGAGATGGCCGATTCATCGGCTCCCTCCTCCCCTTACGGAACAGGAGACTACCCCTCAAATGCTCGAGACAGGACTGAAAGTGATGGATCTCGTAACTCCATTTACAAGAGGTGGCAAGATCGGCGCCTATGGTGGGGCCGGAGTGGGTAAGACCGTCATCATTATGGAACTCATTCGCAATATTGCTGCTGAGCATGGAGGGTTTTCTGTCTTTGCGGGTGTGGGTGAAAGATCCCGGGAAGGCAATGACCTCTGGTTAGAGATGCAAAGATCCGGCGTTATGGATAAGACCGTTATGGTCTTCGGTCAGATGAATGAAACCCCCGGTGTCCGTTCCCGTGTGGCCCTTACCGGAGTCACTGTAGCAGAATATTTCCGTGATATTGAAGGTCAAGATGTACTCCTGTTCATTGATAATATCTATCGCTATGTTCTGGCGAATATGGAGCTATCCGCCCTCCTGGGACGCATGCCCTCAGCAGTAGGTTATCAGCCAACTTTGGGGACAGACGTTGGAGAGTTAGAAGAAAGGATTACCACAACGAAAAAAGGCTCCATCACCTCTTTCCAGGCGATCTATGTTCCCGCTGATGATTACAGCGACCCAGGCATTGTGGCAACTTATGGTCATCTTGATGCCGTTGTGGCCTTAGAGCGTTCCATCGCTGAGCTGGGGATTTACCCGGCAGTGGACCCTCTGACTTCCACCTCTCGAATCCTTGATCCTGCCATTGTTGGCGAGGAACATTATCGAGTCGCTCGAGGGGTTCAGGCGAACTTACAAAGATATAAAGAATTGCAGGATATCATTGCTATCTTGGGAATAGAGGAATTGAGCCAAGAAGATAAGCTCACGGTAGTCAGAGCCAGAAAGATTCAGAGGTTCTGCTCCCAGCCATTTCATGTCGCTGAACAATTTACTGGGACCCCGGGCAGGTATGTCCCCATCAAGGAGACCGTGCGAGGCTTTAAGGAAATCTTGGAAGGGAAACACGACGATCTTCCTGAAAGTGCTTTCTATTTGGTCGGAACCATTGATGAAGCAGTAGAAAAGGCTAAACAGATGCGGGGATAATCTCCTCCTCGCTCTCGACATAATGTCATTCCGATCCCGCCAAGGCGGGAGAAGCAATCTTTTTTCCTTTAGGGGATAAGATTAAGAAAAACTGAGAGTATGGCAACATTCAGATTAGAGATTGTCACTGCAGAGAGAATGGTCTTCTCTGAGGATGTCAGCGCGGTAATTGCCTGGGGAGTAGAGGGACAATTGGGCATTCTTCCCCATCATGCCCCTTTGATGACCATGCTTCAGCCCGGAGATATACTGATCAGAAAAGATAAGGAAGAAGAATTCTTCGCCATCAGCGGCGGCTTTTTGGAAGTTCGTCCTGATAAAGTGATTATCTTGGCCGATGCCTGTGAACGCGTTGATGAAATTGATATCGCTCGCGCAGAGGAAGCGAAGAGGCGTGCTCAAGAAACCATGAAGGCAGTTCCCCTTACCGTCGATGCGGCTGTCGCTGAGGCCGCCCTGCGTCGCTCTTTAGCCAGACTGAAGGTGGCTGAGAAAAAGCGCCATAAACCACCAAGGGTTGCCTAAATACAATTTTTCTCACCTCATTCTGGTAGTCGTCCTCACCTGTTTTTACCCAAAGTAACTCCACGAAAAAAAGTTTGGCTAAAAGAACCCCGGATATTGACATTGATCGAGGAAGATTGGCCCTGCTCCGTGCCATCACCCGCCTCAAACTCTCCGGCGGGCAGTGAAGCTTCTTTCCATTTTCCACTTCCCACTTTCGATTTCCCATTTCACATTTCCCACTTCTCACCCTCCACCTTTCACCTTCCACCTTCCACCTTCTACTTTCTATCCTCCAATTTAGTTGACTCCTCCATACAGGTTTTATAGACTGGTCTTGTACAAAGGACTCCTCATCTTAGAATGTTAGGCACTTTTGTTCACTTATAAACTTTAGTTCACTTTTATAGATATGAGTAAAATAACCCGTCCTATCATCACAGAGGTTTTTCCCAGGAAGCGGCTGTTTGGTCTCCTGGACCGCATGCGGAAGCGACCGGTGATCTGGGTATCAGGTCCTCCTGGCTCAGGTAAGACTACTCTTATCGCAAGCTACCTCGAAGCTCGCAAGCTTCCCTGCCTGTGGTATCAGATAGATGAAGGCGACCGAGATCCTCCAACATTTTTCTACTACCTGGGCCTGGCGGCAAAAAGAGCTTCACCCCGAAAACGAAAGCTACTCCCTCTTCTCACTCCAGAATATCTTCAAGGTATTCCAATATTTACCCAACGATATTTTGAAAATCTCTCCAATCGCCTGAAAATCCCCTCCGCTCTCATCCTTGATAACTACCATGAATTACCACCGGATTCACCTCTTCATGAAATAATCCTCAATGGACTATCCAGGGTTCCTGAAGGAATAAATGTCATCCTGATTAGCCGAACCGAACCTCCTCCGGCTTTTATTCGATCTCGCGCCAATAATCTGATGAGTAATCTTGGATGGGAGGAACTACGTTTGAATCCTGAAGAGTCAAGATCAATCATCAGGTTAAAAATCCGACAGAAGCTACCAAAGGAGACCATCCAGCATTTACACAACACAACAGATGGATGGGCCGCTGGGCTGATATTGATGCTGGAGAGTATGAAGAGGGGCATTGAACCTCAAATGCTCGGCAAGCTCACACCGGAGGAGATCATTGACTATTTTGGAAAAGAACTCTTTGATAAAACGGATAAAGAGATACAAGAGTTCTTCCTCAAAACAGCCTTCCTGCCCAAGATGACAGCGAAAATGGCTGAAGAGCTAACTGGTCTTCCTCATGCAGGCATGATTCTCTCTGTATTGAGTCGAAATAACTATTTTACTGAAAAGCGTATCCATGCCGAACCTGTCTACCAGTATCACCCTTTGTTTAGGGAATTTCTATTGGTGCGGGCTAAGGAAACATTCTCCCAGGAGAGCCAGTCCATTTTGCTCCACAGGGCAGCCGCCCTTCTTGAAGAAGCAGGCCAGACAGAGGGCGCTGTTTCACTTCTCCGTGATGTGAGCGACTTGGATGGACTGGTTCGCTTAATCACCAAACATGCCCCACAGATGGTAGCCCATGGCAGGTATCGGCCTCTTGAAGATTGGTTGAACAACCTTCCTATGGATATCCTGGAGAGCAACCCATGGCTTCTTTACTGGATGGGTATGTGCCGTTGGCCCTTTCATCCTTCGCTAAGCCAACCCTACTTCAAGAAGGCCTTCCAAAGATTTAGGATTGAAGAAAATGCAGCAGGGATATTTCTGGCGTGGTCAGGTATTGTTGAATCCATAACATCTGGTTTCGAAGACTTTAAACCACTCGATCAATGGATTTCCGTGTTTGAGGAATTGATGCAACGTTTCAAAGGATTCCCTTCCGAAGAGATCGCGCTTCGGGTGACAACCAATTTGTTTATGGCATTGTTATACAGACAACCTCAGCATCCTGAGATCGAGGCATGGACAGAGAAAGCCTTTTCCCTTGCAGAAACTTCTTCATTTATAGGGGAAAAACTTCGCGCCTTAAACCGCCTGGCGCAGTATCTCATGTTCATGGGTGATTTCCGAAAAACGATGCTCGTGATGAACTCTTCACAACAATTGGCCCAATCGAGGGATGCCCCACCATTCGCTCTGATACTTGCCAAATACATAGAGGCTACATATTACAGCCAAATAAGATTGCATGAAAAGTCTCTAAAATCTGTATTCGATGGACTTGAACTATCCCGAACTACGGGTATGCATGTGTCAGACTTTGCATTGTTAGGGGCAGGGGTATCAAGCGCCCTGATGGCGAATGATCCTATAATAGCCGGAAAGTTACTGGAGGAAATGGCTTCACGCTCGAGAGAACAAAGACCCTGGATGAAATGCTTTTACCATCTCTTGAGAACGCAAGAAGCTTTGCTCCGGGAAAACCCGGAGGAAGCCCTTCTTCATGCCGAAATGTCTTTGAAACTGAGTATCGATGTGGAATCTCCTCTCAGTTCGCTTTACTGCCATCTGGCGAAAGCGCATGTGATGAATCAACTCAGAAAACGAGACGAAGCGACAGAACATCTTGTCTCTGCTTCAAATATTGCACGGCAGATAAAAAGCAAGATCTTCCAATTTTGGGTCTTACTGGCTAAGTCACTGTTTGCTCTTGATCAAGGGGAGGAAGCTCCTTCCTTGACATCACTACGGGAAGCCTTAGGTCTCGGTAGAGAAGGCGGCTATCTAAACACATTCATTTATCAATCCTCTACCATGGTAAGGCTCTGTGAAAAAGCACTGGAGGCCGGAATTGAAGTGGAGTATGTACAAGACCTTATTCGGAAGCGCCACCTGACTCCAGAGAAGCCACCTCTCCATTTAGAGAACTGGCCATGGCCCATAAAAATAGTCACCCTGGGAAGGTTTGAATTGTTTAAAGACGGAAAACCAATCCAATTCTCCAGAAAGGCTCAACAGAAGCCTCTCTCCATGCTGAAGGTATTGATTGCCTTCGGAGGTAATGCGGTAATAGTAGACCAAATCGAAGACGCCCTCTGGCCTGACGCTGATGGAGATGTGGCTCATCACTCTTTTGAAATGACCTTGCATCGTCTCCGTAAGTTAATCGGCCATGAGAAGGCAATAGAGTACCGGGAAGGTAGAGTAACGCTTGATCCAGCATATTTCTGGGTGGATGTTTGGGCCTTCGAGCGGGTCCTCGGAGGAGTTGATGGCAAGCAGAGGGAAGAATTGATTGAGACTGCTGTTTTGTCCACCCAAAAAGCTATCAAATTATACAGGGGGCATTTTCTCGCTGGTGAGGTAGAAAAGAGCTGGATGATATCTATCCGCGAACGCG
>JASEIE010000144.1 GCA_030024065.1 Thermodesulfobacteriota bacterium | reverse complement strand
CATCCTAAGTTCCCTCCGCAGAGACATAGGAGGAGAATTTGCTTCGAGGGAGCTTAAGGGGATCCTAAAGGAATTTTTGAGGGAGCAGGCTTTTGTGAAAGCAGAAGGAAGAACCGTGCACGTTACCTTCTACGGTCACCGACATGAGGATATCCTTCGTCCCCTTTTCGGCAACTTGAACCAGCGACTTCAAGAGAAAGGGGTTGACCAAAGAGTGCCGTGGTTAGGTTATCGCAATCTGGAGTTTCATTTCAAGTGAGAAATTGCAAAAAAATTTGACAGGCCTAACAGTAGGTGGTATTATTCAGCTGATAGCGAAACGAGACGAGAGCAATCTTTCGAATGTTGGGACAAGGAAAAAAGCAGGAAAGTGTCAAATTTACTGGGGGTTCAGGATCCCTGAGGCATAAATGCTTTCCCTACCTCTTTGAACATCTTGAAAATTTGTGAAAAATCGGTAAAATAGTTAACGGAGGCTGTGAAGATGAAAAAGGATATTCACCCAAAGACTTATGATACGGTGATCAAATGTGCCTGTGGAGCCACCCTTGAGACCCGGAGCACACAGAAGGATATCCATGTGGAAATCTGTTCGAACTGCCATCCCTTCTTTACCGGCAAACAGAAATTTGTGGACGCCGCAGGTCGGATCGAGCGGTTTAAGAAGAAATACGGAGAGAAGATTGAAAAAACCGATTGATGCGAATCGACTCCCCTCTTGCTTTCCTTTTCAACCAGGAACCTTTGATCCGTTGTCCTATGGGACACTGAGGGGTTCACGACCCATACTCACCTTTCCCCTTTTAGAATCGGGCAATCAGCATTAGTTCATCCGGAGGATTAAAATGTCTTTTGGGAGAAGAAGTCCCGAACAGGGGCATTCTCTTCGCAATCTTTTTATACCTAAAAAAGAGAAGGAGCCGATTCGTGTCGGCGGACAGGCTGTGATCGAAGGAGTGATGATGAGATCTCCCCACTCCATGGCCATTGCGGTTCGAAAGCCCAACGGTGAAATTGTGGTGAAGCGGGAGGGATTGACCTTCTTCTCGGAGAAGAACTTCTTCTTTAAGCTTCCCCTGGTGAGAGGCGTGATCGCCCTGATGTCAGCTCTCACCCTGGGGATTCGAGCGCTCCATTTCTCCGCCAATCAGGCCATCTCCGAAGAGAAAGGCGAAAAGGAGATCAGCTCCTGGGCAATGGGCCTTACCTTTGCCCTCGCCCTCTCTTTCGGCATCTTTCTCTTCTTTCTCATTCCTCTCTTCTTAACGAAGTGGTTGAAGTGGGTCTTTCCAGCGCTTTCAACGAGCGGACTGCTCTTCAATCTGGTGGACGGCCTCATACGATTGGCGATCTTTCTTGCCTACATACGGGCTATCTCCTTTTTGAAGGAGATCGAGCGCGTCTTTCAATATCATGGCGCCGAACACAAGTCGATCTTTGCCTTCGAGGCGGGTGAGGAATTGAGTGTCGATCGGGTAAAAGGATTCGGTTATCTCCATCCCCGATGCGGAACGAACTTCCTCCTCATCGTCATGGTGGTGAGCATCCTGGTCTTTGCCCTCATCCCCCATCACCCTGCTTTCGGATATAAGGTGGCCTCCCGGGTGGTCTTCATCCCGTTCATCGCTGGACTTTCTTATGAGATCATCCGGTTTGCGGACCGAAGGCGAAACCAGAGGGGAGTTCGGTTTCTCATCCAGCCCGGACTCTGGCTCCAGAAGCTCACAGCCCGGGAGCCTTCCGAGCCTCAGATCGAAGTGGCGCTCCGTGCCCTTCAGGAGGTGTTGGAAGATGGAGAGACGGAGATAACGTGAAAGAGAATTTAGGTTGAGGCTAAAGAATTTTGTCTAACAGTGTGCTTAAAAATACCATTTTACCGTCACTCCCGCGAAAGCGGGAGTCCAGAAAGGATTGAAAAGACTGGATTCCTGCTTCCGCAGGAATGACATCTTAAGTTTAAGAAAGACTTTTTCAGCAGCCTGCTAAACCTTAACCTTGACCTTAACCTAATCTTGAAATTCGACATGTTTTAGGAGAAGAAAATGTTTCAGAAATTGGAAGAAGTGGAACGGCGGTACGAAACACTCTCGCACCTCCTCAGCCAGAATGAGGTAATCACCAATCAGACCGAGCTTCAGAAGGTGGGCAGAGAGTATTCGGAACTGGGGAAGGTGGTCGACCTCTATCGAAGACTGAAGAAGCTGGAAGAGGAGATCAAGGGGAGCCGCGAACTTTTAGCCGGCGACGAAGACGAAGAGATGAAGGGGCTTGTTAGAGAGGAGCTCAATCGACTGACAGTAGAGAAGGAGAAGATGGAGGCGGACCTTCGGATGGCCCTCCTTCCAAAAGATCCCAACGATGAGAAGAACATCCTCCTCGAAATCCGTGCAGGAACCGGGGGAGATGAAGCAGGCCTCTTTGCTTCAGACCTCTTCCGGATGTATGGCAAGTATGCGGAGAAGAATCGCTGGCGGATGGAGATATTGAACCGGAGTTACACAGGCGTGGGTGGGTTCAAGGAGATCATCGCCCTGATCGAAGGGAAAGGGGTCTATAGCCGTTTGAAGTATGAGAGCGGGGTTCACCGGGTGCAGAGGGTTCCCGTGACCGAGGCGCAGGGGCGGATTCATACCTCCACCGTGACGGTGGCAATCCTTCCCGAGGCAGAAGAGGTGGATGTTCAGATCGATCCCAATGACCTCAGGATCGATATCTTCCGGTCCTCAGGCCCCGGGGGGCAGAGCGTCAACACCACGGACTCTGCGGTCAGAATCACACATGCCCCTACGGGGATCGTGGTCTCCTGCCAGGACGAGAAGTCGCAGCACAAGAATAAGGCCAAGGCCATGAAGATCCTCCGGGCGAGGGTGATGGATAAGGCGCAACAGGAGCAGAGACTGGAGATCTCGGAGAAGAGGAGGAGTCAGGTCGGGACAGGGGAGCGAAGCGAAAGGATCCGCACCTATAATTTTCCCCAGGGAAGAATGACCGACCACCGGATCGGGCTAACCCTCTACCGGCTGGGAGAAGTGCTCGACGGAGACATCGATGAGATCCTCAACACACTGACAACCCACTATCAGGCAGAAGCGCTGAAAGGATAAGGAGAAAACTTTAAATCCGAAGCACGAAATCCTAAATTCGAAAAAAATTCAAATCACCAAAGCACAAAATTCAAAAAGAATAAATAGTGGTTTGGAATTTTGATCATTTGGATTTAGGATTTGTTTAGAATTTCGATATTCGGATTTCGAATTTTCCAATTATTAAATTGGTTTTAAGATGACGACCTTAGAACTTCTGAACTGGGCAACGAGCTCCCTGAAGGAGCATCGGATTGAAAATCCCCGATTGAATGCGGAGCTCCTGCTGGCCTGCTCGATGAATCTCAGCAGGGAGAAACTCTATATTCGACTCCAGAGTCAGATTGCGGATGAGGAGAAGAGGGGCCTTGAGGGTTTGATCCGGAGAAGAGCTTCCGGCGAGCCCCTTCAATATATTTTGGGACATCAGGAGTTCTGGTCCATCGACCTTAAGGTGGATCCCCGTGTCCTCATTCCAAGACCGGAGACAGAGGTTCTGGTTGAAGAAGGCCTCTCGATTCTGTCAAAAATTTCTTCCAATAAAATTCCATCCGTTTTAGAATTGGGAACAGGAAGTGGCGCCATCACCATCGCATTGGCCAGAGAGACAGGGAGCTTCTCTTTTTTTGCCACCGATATCTCGATGGATGCCCTCCTGGTGGCAAAGGAGAATTCCAGATTGGCAGGCGTCTTGAATAAGATCGAGTTTGTGAAGGGTGATCTCTTTGGTCCATTTTTACTCAGGGAGGCTTTTGACCTGATCCTTTCGAATCCTCCCTACATTGCGAGTTCTGAAGTAATGGGTCTGGCCAGGGAGGTGAGGAAACATGAGCCTGTCATGGCCCTTTACGGAGGAAAGGATGGACTGGAATTCTATCGAAAGATGATTTCGCTGGCCCCCTTTTATCTAAAGAAAGAAGGATGGTTCTTATTGGAAGTGGGAAGCGGTCAGGCGGACAGGGTTTCGGAGATGATCAAGGCCGGGGGAGGTTTTCAACGACCTGAGCGAGTCAAGGATCTTTCAGGAATTGAGAGAGTGATCAAGGCACAGCGAAAGTAATAAATTCGAAGCACGAAATCCCCGCCTGCCAAAGAACTTGTTCGGCGGGCAGGCTAAATTCGAAACAATGGGTTACCGGTTATCAGGATATCGGGTTATCAGGTAGCAGGTATCAGGATATCAGAAAATCAGATTTAGAAATATAAGGTTTCTTTTTCCAAATACCCTGATACTCCTGGTATCCTGCCTCCTGATTTCCTGGTCACCTGATTTCTATAAGTCATTGTTTCGAGTTTCGATATTCGCCTGCCTACCGCAGGCAGGGATTTCGGATTTGAGGTTTTAAGATGGATAAGATCATCATACGAGGTGGCGAGAGGTTAATTGGAGAGGTGGAGGTGAGCGGTTCAAAGAATGCCTCCCTTCCCATCTTTGCGGCCTCTCTCCTGACAGAGGGAGAGAATGTCTTCGACAATGTCCCGAAGCTGAGGGATATTCAGACCATTGTCAAGGTTCTTAAGAACCTCGGAGTGAAGGTTCGAGGGGAAGCCAGGGTCTATCGAATCGATGCCACAGCGATCACCAGCGATGAAGCCCCATACGATCTGGTGAAGACGATGCGGGCTTCCATCCTTGTCCTTGGCCCACTAGTCGCCCGAGTGAGAAAGGCGAGGGTCT
This sequence comes from Thermodesulfobacteriota bacterium, assembly GCA_030024065.1. The sequence goes on along the minus strand of JASEIE010000144.1, from coordinate 4,841 downwards.
CCCTTCCGGGTGGGTGTGCCATTGGCGCAAGGCCGATCAACCTCCATCTCATGGGGCTTGAGGCAATGGGAGCGAGGATTGAACTGCGTCGCGGATATGTGGAGGCAAAAGCGGACCGGTTGAAAGGAGCCCAGATCTCTTTCGACACGACAACGGTGACAGGAACGGAGAACCTGATGATGGCTGCCACACTGGCCCAAGGGAAGACCGTTTTACAGAACGCAGCCATGGAGCCGGAGGTGGTCGAGTTGGCCAATGTTCTGAATAAGATGGGCGCCAGGATTGAAGGAGCTGGAACAAGCCTTATCAAGATCGAAGGTGTGGAATCCCTCCATGCAACAGAGCATTCGATCCATCCCGACCGGATCGAGGCGGGAACGATGATGGTGGCTGCCGGATTGACGCGGGGGAATATCAAACTCCTTGGTTGTCACTTCCAACACATGGAGGCGGTCGTTCATAAATTGAGGGAGACAGGGATGGAGATCGATCCGGATGGAGAAGGGGTGCAGGTGGTAGGAAGCCGAAGGATCCGGAGTGTCGATGTGAAGACACAACCCTATCCGGGATTCCCCACGGACATGCAGGCCCAGTTCATGGCGCTGATGTCGCTGTCCAGGGGATTGAGCGTCATCTCTGAGACGATCTTTGAAAATCGTTTCATCCATGTGAGCGAACTGAAAAGAATGGGGGCGGATATTCGAATTGAGGGAAATTCTGCAATTATCCAGGGAGTGGAAAGGCTGAGTGGAACACAGGTCATGGCGACCGATCTGAGGGCTAGCGCCTCCCTCATTCTTGCCGGCCTGGCAGCCGATGGCGTGACAGAGGTCTCCAGGGTCTATCATTTGGATCGAGGCTATGAGGGGCTGGACAAGAAATTAGCCGGACTCGGAGCCAATATCAAGAGGGCGAAAGAAAGAGATTAAGATTTCGGATTGCTGATTGAAAAAAGAACATTCAAAGAGGCTTTTTGATGAAGATTCTTCGGAACGGAGAGAAAGGATTTGATCGATATCTTTCGGGGGTGGAGAGAAGGATTGCCGAGGATCCCCTTCGCCTCGAAAGAGACGTCCGGTCCATCTTAAGGGATGTGAAGAAGAGGGGGGATAAGGCCCTCCTTGACTACACGCAGCGCTTCGACACGATTCGACTCTCCATAGCACAGCTCCAGGTGAAGAAGGAAGAGGTGAAGGGGGCCCACAAGAGAATCCCCCGAGATTTCTTAAAGACCCTGGAGAAGGCAGCCCATCGTATCCGGAGGTTTCACCAGCTTTCAAAGAAGAGATGGACGATTAAATGGGTTGAGAAGGGGATCCGTATCGAACAGATCAGAAGGCCCCTGGAGAGGGTAGGGATCTATATTCCGGGGGGCAAGGCATCTTACCCTTCCACAGTGCTCATGGCAGCCATTCCGGCAAAAGTGGCAGGAGTAGGGGAGGTCATCATCACCACCCCCCCTCACCAGGAGGGGATCAATCCGGCTGTTCTCGTTGCAGCCGATCTGGCCGGAGTGGATCGAATCTTTCGAGTGGGAGGGGTTCAGGCCATTGGGGCCTTAGCCTATGGGACCGCGTCGATTCCAAAGGTGGATAAGATCGTTGGCCCGGGAAATCGATATGTGGCCATTGCCAAGCGGCTCGTCTATGGCGCTGTGGATCTGGATATGGTGGCCGGACCGAGCGAGATCGTGATCATCTCCGATGGAAAGAGTCCCCCTTCCTTTGCGGCAGCCGACCTGATCTCTCAGGCAGAACATGACGAGATGGCCCTGCCGATCCTGATCACCCCTTCCGAAGCATTTGCCAGGAAGGTGAGGGAGGAGGTGGAGAGACAGCTCTCCACCCTGAAGCGGGAGAAGATCGCTCGCATCAGTCTCCGTCGCAGAGGTGCGATACTGATTGTCAGAGACCTTCGTCAAGCCATCGAACTGGCAAACAGGATTGCACCGGAGCATCTGGAACTGAGCGTGAAGAATCCCCTATCCCTGGTGAAAGGGGTGAGACATGCGGGCGCCATCTTTCTCGGTTCCCATACGCCTGAAGCCATTGGAGACTATCTGGCAGGGCCGAACCACATTCTCCCCACATCAGGCACAGCCCGACACTCATCGGCCCTGGGTGTGGAGGACTTTATCAAAAAGATTAACCTGATGCAATTTAGCGAGAAGTCCTTGAGACGATTTGAAAAGGATGTGAAGAGATTTACAGAATGGGAAGGGTTGGAAGGTCATTACCGGTCTATTCGAGTGAGGACCGAGAGGCAATGACCAAATTCCAAACACCAATAATCAACTAAATTCCAACAATCAATACCCAGACCTTCTTTGTATCATTGATTATTGTTTGGTTATTGTAATTTGGTAATTGGTGATTATTTGGAGATTGCCTGCCTGCCGGTAGGCAGGGGATTTGGTTATTGGAATTTAGTTTATTGCGAGGCGAGGAGAGGCCATGAAAAGACATCGGAAGGCAGAGGTGAGGAGAAAGACGAAGGAGACAGAGATTTTTTTAAAGATTGATCTGGATGGGTCGGGAAGACATTTCATCGGAACAGGCATCCCCTTCTTCGATCACATGCTTAGCCTGCTGGCCCATCACAGCCACATCGACCTCTCGATCAGGGCAAAGGGGGATATCGGCGTGGATGCTCACCACACCGTAGAGGATGTGGGGATCTGCCTGGGAGATGGTATCAGGAAAGCATTGGGAGAGGCCAAAGGGATTGAGAGGTACGGAATGGCTCTGATTCCGATGGATGAGACCTTGGCATCGGTCGCCCTGGACCTTTCAATGAGGCCCTGCCTGGTCTATCATATGAAACCGAAGAGGTCGAAGATCGGAACCTTTGATCTCGAACTGGTGGAAGAGTTCTTCAAGGCTCTCTGCAATCATGGAAGGATCACCCTTCACATCAACCTTCTCTACGGGAAGAATAGCCATCACATGGTGGAGGCTGTCTTTAAAGGATTTGGAAGGGCGCTGGGAGAAGCGGTCTCTCTCGAGGGGCGATCCTCCCGGGTCCCTTCGACCAAAGGAGTTCTTTAATTTCGGAATTCGGAATTCAGCCCTGAAGGGCTGAGTTACGTAACTCAGGGCTTTAGCCCTGATGATTCCGCATTCCGCAATCTACAATCCGCAACCGGAAGCAGGATGAAGCCAAGGATCGTCATCATCGATTACGGGATGGGAAACCTCCGGAATGTTCAAAAAGGTTTTGAGCATGTTGGTTTTGAAGCAAAAGTGAGTCGAAACAAAAAAGAGATCGCAGGAGCTTACGCCATCGTTCTTCCAGGGGTAGGCGCCTTTGGGGACTGTATGGAGAACATTGAGAAGTACGGATTGATCGACCCCATCCTTCGATCCATTGAAAAAGGGAAACCTTATCTTGGCATCTGCCTCGGGCTTCAAATCCTATTTTCGGAGAGCGAGGAATTTGGATATAAAAGGGGGCTCGATCTCATCAAAGGGAAGGTGGTGAGATTTCAGGCCGATCCGGAACATAAGGTTCCTCATATGGGATGGAATACGATCGAGAAGGAGAGAAAGGTTCCCCTCCTTGACGGGATAGAGAGCGGAAACTTTTTCTACTTTGTCCACTCCTATTATGTAATTCCTGATGAGGAGAAGTGGAACTCGACGATCACCCACTATGGGATCCCCTTCGTTTCGAGCATCTATAAGGAGAACCTCTTTGCCACCCAGTTCCATCCGGAGAAGAGCCAGCAGAAGGGATTGAAGATCCTGGAGAACTTTGCCAGATCCATTTGATCAAATGCAGATAAAGGCGTCGGCATTAAATGCCGACGCTACGTTCTTTTGAATTTTATTCTGTAGCGCCCTCATTTATTGGGGGCGACAAAGGAGTCGTCCATGAACGAAGTCAAAGTGGGAGAGATTCGGATCGGAAAAGGAAACCCCATGGTGTTGATTGCAGGTCCCTGTGTGATAGAAGGTGAAGCGATCGTCCTGGAGATTGCAAAGCAGTTAAGAGAACTCTGCCAGCACCTGAAGATTCCGTTGATCTTCAAGGCCTCCTATGAGAAGGACAATCGGGGTTCTGAAAAGTCTTATAAGGGCCCAGGATTGAAAGGGGGGTTGAGAATCCTCGGGAAGGTCAAAGAAAAGGTAGGTCTCCCTGTTCTCTCCGATGTTCACCGGATGGAGGATGTGGACCAGGCCAAGGAAGTCCTGGATGTGATTCAGATCCCTGCCTTTCTCTGCCAGCAGACGAGCCTCCTTCTTAAAGCGGGAGAGGCGGGAAGGGTGGTCAACATCAAGAAGGGACAGTTCGTTGCCCCGGAAAGTATGGCCGGCGCAGTGAAGAAGATCCATAGCACCGGCAATCGGCAAGTCCTTCTGACAGAGCGGGGGACATGTTTTGGATATAACAAGTTGGTTTCCGACTTCTGTTCCATTCCCATCATGCAGGAGATCGGTTGTCCGGTCATCTTTGATGCCACGCATGTGGTGAGAAATTATGGTATTCCCAGTGAAGATCCAAGGGGAGGAAGCCCTCAATTTGTTCCCCATCTCTCAAGAGCGGCTATGGCAGTGGGCTGCAATGGCATCTTTCTCGAGACCCACCCCAGGCCGAGCGAGGCCCTCTGCGACGCCTCCAGCATGGTTCCTCTTCACGAGATGGAAGGTCTCCTCCGGCAGACCAAAGCCATCCACGACATGGTGATGGCATGGGGAATCGTTTAATTGCGGATTGCGGAATGTAGAATGTGGATTAAGAATTTTTTAATCTATATACAGCGTCATTAATCACAACAAAGCACGTCATTCCCGCTTCCGCAGAGATTTTAAAGGTGCAATTTATTTTACATTGGCGGCTTC
>JASEIE010000143.1 GCA_030024065.1 Thermodesulfobacteriota bacterium | reverse complement strand
CACCTGCCTGCCGCAGGCAGGGATCAATTGGCGCTTTCGGTATAAGGCTACGAAAAAATTCCCAAAGAGTGAGATGTGGGGTTTGACATCTCAGATGAGAAGGGCTGCTGTATCAGTGCCCGCCAATTCAGACATTAGACCATAGACATCAGACCCGGGGGAAGGAAAGTTTGAGAACACTTCAGGGGTTAATTTCTTATATAGAAAAATCTGGTGTCTAAATCCTGCCTGCGGTAGGCAGGTCTGAAGTCCAGTGTCTGAATTACAGCTGCATTCACCAGGGGCTTGTAATTTCCCGGGGAAATATATAAAATGGCTTGTTAGATGGGAAAAAAATTTGCTTTCTGTCTATTTCTCTTAACTCTCTTCTCCTCCCTAGGGGGTGGAATAAGTCTATCCCAGCAAGCTCCGAGAGAAGAAGGGCCGCCACAGATCCATCTGGGGGATATCAGCTTCCGGATTCGGGAGGTGGAATCTACCCCTTCTCCCATCAAACTGATTGAGTTGAACATTGAAGTATTGAATCGAAGCCAGAAGAAGGCTGCCCCGCCAAATTCCGTCCGGGTTGAGGTGGTTCAAAAAGAGGTGAAGTATTCCAATCAAAAACCTGCCGAAGAATTCTCTCCTGGTCCACAGGAAGTCATCCTCCCCATCCCCCTCCCGCCCCTCACAGGACGGGTTCTCATCATCGGTTTTCCCATCCCGAAAGAGAGATTGGAGTCCATTACCTTTGAAGTCCAGCTCAATCCCCCTGAAGGAGAGAAGAAAACAGTGAAATGGGAAGAGCGTTGAAGTTACCTGGTAATGGGGACGTTGTTTTCTATTTTGCTAATTTCCGCAGTATTTTCTCTTTGATCTCAGTTCTCTCCCTGAGAATGCGTTCTCCCCTTCGGAGAGCTATGCTCACCCCAGCAGGTCCTAGATTCAACTCCTTCCCCACCTCTAACCCCATATATCCTAACTCCCTTATCGCCATATAACTGATAACTCCCCGAGCCTCAGCGATGAGCCGAATCTTGCTGGGTTGCCGAATCAATTCTGGATTAACATGCAATATCGAAGAAACCGTATCCACCAATTCTGGAAGCCGAACAAATACGCGCCCCTTCTCAGACAATGTCTTGTTTTTCAAAACTCCACCCATAAATACCCTATCTCCCAAAATCCGGGAGTCAATATCATCGATCCCCTTAACATCGCCTTCTATCAATTGCTTCCTATTTGGCCTGATGCCTACGAGATCGTCCCGACGCCCCGCCTGTAATCCATCTGCCATAAAATCCCGATATTTTATCCGAGCCCTTGATACACCTCGTCCAAAATAATGAAGAACCTCGTCCACCACCTGTCCATCCACTTTTCGATAGCCCATCAAAACCGCATGCCCGCTCCATGGATACCTGTCAAGATCGTCAATGGTTTCCACCAAACAGGCTCTTATTGGATTAAGATGGATATAGCGCACCAGCTCCAGCAGATAAACATCCTTATCGCAAACAATCGATTTGTAGCGGTTTTGGAAAAGATGGCCTACACGGTTATGCATCAGATTAAAAGTCACTGCATAGCCAGTCAAAAGCCGTCGCATCACCACTGCAAGTTTGAAGCGGGTTGGCAGCAGCAAGAGGTGAAAATGATTGGGCATTAAAGACCAAGCATAGCACAGGGTTTCAGTCTCTCCGAGTATATCGGATAAGCGATTAAGAAATTGTCTTCGGTCCCTATCGTCCAGAAAGATGTCCTTCCGTTCTACTCCGCGGACGATTACGTGTTGTAAGAGACCTGGAATGTCTAAACGAGCGACTCGTGGCATAGATTAAATAATACACCAATCCCAAGAAATAGCAAAATAGAAAATAACGTCCCCGTGTTTATTTGGGTTGCGTCAATGCGATGGCTTCGATCTCTATCTCCACATCTCTGGGAAGCCTGGCCACTTGGACTGTTGATCTGGCAGGCGGGGAAGATGGGAAGTAAGTCGCATAGACCTCATTCATTTCATTGAAATTTCCCATCTCCTTCAAAAAAACGGTCACCTTGACCACATCCTCCTTCCCCAATCCCTGAGATTCCAACACCCCATTGATCTTTTCTAAAACCTGCCGGGTCTGTTGCCGAATGTCTCCTTTCACCAATTCCCCTGTCTTTGGATCAATCGGAATCTGTCCGGAGAGGAAGATAAAATTTCCTGCTCGGATAGCCTGCGAGTAAGGTCCGATCGGTTTCGGAGCCTTTTCCGTTTGGATGACTTCCTTCATATTCCCTCCTTCAATAAAGAATAGATTTCTGAAACATCCCTTAAAACATAATCCGCCCCTGCCTTCTCAAACTCATCCCGGTTTATCCTTCCGGTTAATACGCCGATGGTCATCATCCCGGCCTTCTTTCCAGCCTGTATATCAATGACATGATCCCCCACCATGACCGCCTCCTCTCCGGAGACCTTTAACGCTCCCAACATGGAGTTGAGATGGTCTGGATGGGGTTTGACCTTATCGACGGAATCCCTTGAAATGAAGACATCGCAGTAATCATCAATGTCCGGGAAGACCTTACGGACCGCTTCTTCACAGTTCCTTGTGACGATCCCGACCTTGATCCCCCACTGCCTCAGCATTCTTAATGTCCTCCCTGCCCCCGGGATGAGACTTCCCTCTTCTGCCGCTTTCAGTTCAACTTCGTGGAGAATCTGATGGGCCCTGTCATAAAACTCCTCCGCACCGGAGGAATCCTTCTCCCGTATCCTGGGATAGACCTCATCGATGATCTCAAGAAGGTATCTCTCCCTGATTGCCCTCTCTTCTATACCGAAATGCCTGATCAGGGAAATTATCCTCTCTCTCATCATAGAGAAATCGATGTTGAGAACGGCGAGAGTCCCGTCGAAATCGAAGATCACCGCCTTAATGTGGCGAGACCAGCTCTTTTCTTGCGATATTTCCATCGAATTAAGTCTATCACTGTAACTGGAATATTGGAATGATGGAATAATGGGTTTTGTTTGTTCTGACCCAATATTCCACTACTCCAACATTCCATTATTCCGTTCCTTTTCTAATATCCAGGTCCGAAATCCCCAGACAATAAAGAACTCCCTTCATATGATCCCTGGTGATGGCTCCGTCCGCCACCTTCTTCAGAATCTCCTTCGCATTGAAGGCAATCCCGAGGCCTGCGTTGGCCAGCATGATCCGATCGTTCGATCCATCTCCAACCGCCACCACCTCATCTCGGGTAATCCCCTCTTTTCGGCAGATCTCGTCCATGATCTCAGCCTTTTTTCGGGCATCGATGATCTTCCCTTTGATTCTTCCAGTGAGTTTACCGTTCTTCATCTCCAGCCTATTTCCAAAGGCATAATCAAACCCCAGTCTCTTCTTCAGGACATCGGTAAAATAGGTGAAACCACCGCTGATGAGGGCAACCTTAAATCCCATCTCCTTTAACGCAGCGACCAATTCCTCGCTTCCCTTTATAAGTTTGAATGTTTTAGCCAGGGATTCGAGACTCTTGATTTTTAGCCCCCTCAAAAAGGAAACCCTCATACGGAGCGATTTGTTAAAATCGATTTCACCCCCCATTCCTCTCTCTGTGAGGGCTTTCACCTTTTCCTCTGCACCAGCCAGCTTGGCCAACTCATCAATGATCTCTCCGTCCACGATGGTTGAATCCATATCAAAGACGATCACTTTTTTCCGTTTCTTAAATATAGGCTCTGGCTGAACGACGATATCCATCCCTATCTTTTTTGCCACTTCGGAAATTTCCATGCGCAGGGCGGTGAAATGGGCATCGCGGAGATCAACAGACATCTCCATGGCCAGGAGTTCACCCCTGGCAATCATCTTGATCCGTTCGATATTGCAATGGTGTTTGGCAAACATCGAAGAGAGGCCGGCCACGACCCCGGGCCGGTCCGTTCCGAGGATGGTGAGGACATAAGGCCTTTTGGTCTCCGCCAGCCTCAAGCCTTTAAATTCATGGAGAGGGGTTACCGTAATATTCATCTTTCGTTTCTTGGCCAGTCGTCCGAGATCCGATTTGAGTTGAATCGGATTAAAGCGAGGAGTGAGGGGCTGGATGAGGAGGACCATAGTGAACTGGGAATGAATCACCGTCTGCTCAATATCAACAATGTTCAACCCCTTTTTGAAGAGTAGTTGGGTTACCTCTGAAACAAGCCCCACCTGGTCTTCTCCGATCACCGAGATGACATAAAAATCCTTTTCCTTTGCGAGAGGAGATAGTTGCAATGTCTGCCCCATTCAATTACTAATACCTAAATTGAGCGATTTATTTGGCCAAAATCTCTCTATCGGCCTACTTTAGAAGCTCTCCCAATGGCAGGTCAGGAGACCTGCCACTACCCTGTTGGGTTAAATCAAACAGAGGGTAGTTTCGGGTCTCCTGGCCCGAAATTCCTTGCATTGTCGAGAAAATCGCTCAATTTAGATAATACAAACGCAATTAAATAGTCTGCCATCGCGAGGAGTGAAACGACGAAGCAATCCCAGAAGAAACGAGATTGCTTCGCCTGCGTGCCGTAACGCCTGCCTGCACGAAGCGTTTCGGCGTAGGCAGGGACTTCGGCGTGAAGGCACGCCCTCCGGGCTCGCAATGACACGTAAGAATAGTTAATACGTTTACACATAAATACCCTAAAGAAAAGAGATCTGTCAACGAAGATCATTCCTTCCCTTTAATGTTCTTGATTGGGGGTAAAAGATTTGATATGAAACTATTTAGGAAGGAGACAAGACAAGATGACATCGCTAGAAGAAAGAATACGTATTGCCTCGGGCGAAGGAATGGCGGATCTGCTGATCAAGAATGGAAGGGTGGTTAATGTCTTTGCAGGGGAGATCGAAAAGAAGGATGTGGCAATCTTCGATGGGACGATCATTGGATTCGGGGATTATCCGGCCAGGAAAGTGATCGATGTGAAGGACGATTTTCTCTGCCCGGGATTGATTGACGGCCATGTTCATATTGAATCGAGCATGGTCACCGTCCCTGAATTTGCCCGAGCTGTTCTTCCTCATGGAACAACTACAGTCGTGATCGATCCTCATGAAATCGCAAACGTCCTTGGCTCGGATGGCATTTGCTTCATCGCGGAATCGGCAAAAGGAACTCCCCTCAATGTCTTTATCATGATTCCCTCCTGCGTCCCGGCCACTCATATGGAAACCTCCGGGGCAACACTGATGGCAAAAGATTTAAAGCCTCTTCTGAAAGAACCCTGGGTGATTGGATTGGCAGAGATGATGAACTTCCCGGGCGTGATCTACCGGGATCAAGAGGTCCTGAAGAAGATCGAGATGGCAAAAGGAAGAAGAATTGACGGTCACGCCCCTGGCCTCTCCGGAAAAGGGCTCTATGCCTATCTCTCGGCAAGGATTCGCTCCGACCACGAATGCACCACCCTTAAAGAGGCAAAAGAGAAGCTAAAGAACGGCATGTATATCATGGTCCGGGAAGGAACCACAGCAAGAAATCTCAAGGATCTCCTCCCTCTTGTCAATTCAAAAAACTCAAGGCGATTCTTCTTCGTCACAGATGACCGTCATCCGAAAGAACTCCTTGAGGAAGGTCATATCAACTCCATGGTGAGACAGGCCGTCCGGAGAGGAATGGATCCCATGATTGCCATCCAGATGGCCACCCTCAATGCCGCAGAATATTTCAGGCTTGACGACCTCGGTGCCATTGCTCCGGGATACAGGGCTGATCTCGTCAGTTTTGACCATTTGGGTCGATTCCAGATCAAAAAAGTTTTTAAAGATGGTATCCTGGTTGCAGAAAACGGGAAAACGCTTTCCCGTTCGATCGTGCCATCTGCATCAGTAAAATTTAAACGAAAGCAAGCCCTTCGAATAAAGCCGGTCAATGTGAAATCTCTCCTTCTTAGAAGTGCCCAGGCCCTCGCCAAAGTCATCCAGATCATCCCGGATCAGATCGTCACAAAAAAAGTCCTAAAGAACATTATTTTGAAGGATGGGGTAGCCTGTCCTGATCTCCGGCAGGATATTCTCAAGATCGCGGTGGTGGAAAGGCACCAGGCCACAGGAAATATTGGAATCGGTTTCGTCCAGGGATTCGGATTGAAGAGGGGAGCCATTGGATCAACAGTCGCCCATGATTCACACAACCTCGTCATCGTCGGAACGAACGATCAGGATATGTTAAAAGTGGTGACGACGATCAAGAAGATGGGAGGAGGACTCGCCATAGTCTCGGAAGAGAAAGTTTTGGCCTCCCTTCCCCTTCCCATTGCCGGCTTGATGACAGACTTCTCAGTGGTTGAAGTGGATCGCCGGCTCAAATCGCTTCTCAACGCGGCCAAAGGGCTCGGATGCAACATTCCTGATCCTTTTATGACCCTCTCTTTCCTCTCCTTGCCCGTCATCCCTGAATTGAAACTTACGGATAAAGGACTGGTCGATGTAAACCAGTTTAAGATCGTGCCGGTATTTGGAGAAGGCTGAATCCCGAATTCGGAATGCGGATTTCGGGTTGCGGAATGAAACGAAAAATAAACGCTATGCGCTATGCTCTTTGCGCTATGCAGTTGGAGGAGTTCGATATGGACTATGATCAACTCTTAAATGAAGCCACGCAATATCTTCAGGAATATATCCGGATCGAAACAATCAATCCTCCCGGCAATGAAATGGAAGGAGCACAATTCTTTAAAAAGATTTTCGATAAAGAATTCATCCCCTGCGAAATCTTTGAACCCTCTCCTGGTCGGGGAAGCCTTCTTGCCACACTGAAAGGAAGCGGAGCAAAGAAGCCCATCCTCCTTCTCAGCCATATCGATGTCGTCCCTGTTGAGAAGGGAGGCTGGGAGGTGGACCCTTTTGAAGGAATCATTAAAGATGGATATCTCTACGGCCGCGGAGCTCTGGATAATAAATCGATGGGGATTGTGGAGATGATGGTTCTCTTCATCCTGAAGAGAGAGCGGATCTCTTTAACCAGGGACATCTTCTTTTTCGCTACAGCGGATGAGGAGACCGGAGGAAGATGGGGAGTCCAGTGGGCCATGGAAAATGTTCCTCCCTTAAAAGAATCGGAATATGCCCTCAATGAAGGGGGTTATATCATTCTCAATGACTCCGGTGAGGCGGACCGGTGCGAGATCTCCAGCGGCCAGAAGGTCATCTTCCATCTCAGGTTAAAGGCGAGAGGCAGGCCAGGCCATGGCTCCATGCCCCATCCCGATAATCCCAACGTGAAGCTCGTCAACGCTCTGGAAGGAATCACGAAATGGGAACCCCCTTACCATGTCCTTCCCATGGTGAAAGAATATTTTTCCGCGATGGCTCCGAAACAGCCTTCCTATGAGAGAAGTTTCTTTGAGGATATCGAAAAAGGACTCAGCGACCCTTCCTTCTCCATCTGGTTGACCTCCAACCCTATCTATAATGCCATGCTGAGAAACACGATCTCCCTCACCATTCTTCAGGGTGGAAGCAAAGCCAATGTCATCCCCTCTGAATCCACGGCCACCCTCGACTGCCGCCTTCTCCCGGATACATCCAGAGAAGACTTCCTAAAAGAAATCAAGAGGAGATTGGGGGATGAAATTGAGGTGGAGGTGGTTGCGGAGAGTCGTTCTTTGCCTCCCTCTCCTCTCGATACCGATCTTTTTCAAGCCATTCACAAATCTGCTGCTGAGAATGACCCGGGCTGCCCGGTCATTCCCCTCCTTCTTCCCGGAGCAACGGACAGCCGTTTCCTCAGGGAGAACGGAATCATCACCTACGACTTCTGCCCCTTTCGATTGACAGAGGAGGAGTTGGTAAGAGTACACGGAAATAATGAACGGATTGCCCTGGAAAATTTGAGATTTGGAATGAAAATGATGGTGGAGATCCTTAAAGAAATTGTTACCTAAATCCCCTTAAGATTCCAGTTCTGTCATTCCCGTGAAAACGGGAATCCAGAAAAAAAGATGGATTCCTGCTTCTGCAGGAATGACAAAAAATCATAAAAATTTATTTCCGAAACAGTGCAAACAATAACGTTAAAATGATGCTGATGAGGATGCAGGTGGTGATGGGAAAATAGAAACTGAACTTCTCTTTTTTGATAATGATATCCCCTGGAAGCTTTCCCACCCAAGGAATCTTATCTCCGATCATCAGAAGCAGGCCAATCAATATAATAAAGACGCCCAGAAGGATAAGTAATTTGCCTAACGCGCCCAATCCGAACATTGAAACTCCTATGAGTGCCTAAAGTTACAAGTGCCTAAAGTGACTAAAGTTAATTTTAGGCACTTTAGTTCCAATGCTTTTCAGTTAGGGAAGGACCGTTCACCCTGAGCCTGCCTGCCTGTGCCTGGCAGACAGGTCGAAGGGTGAGAAATTGAGCCGTTCATCCTTCGAGAGCCTCAGGACGAACGGTGAGTCGAATGGCTCATCACGAACGGCTTATGTGAACAGCATTCATTTTAGTCACTTCTTCATAAATCTTTCTTTCTCGCTATAGATGCAGCCGCAGTATTGCTGGCGGTACAACCCCATGGCCTTCGAGACTTCCAACCCTTTTCTCCATCCTTGCCGAAAATCTTCATAATAGAAAGAGATCCCGACCTCCCTGGCGAATCTTTCCCCGGTCTCCCTGATCAGGTCGTGATCCTGCTGTGTGCTCTGAAGAAGGGTCGTCGAAAACCCGTCGCAATGTCTTTCTTTGGCCTCCCGGGCCGCGGTTTCAAGACGGACGGAGTAACAGTACTGGCATCTCTCCTTTAAGCGATGGGATACATTTCTTAAAAACTCTTCAAGCAGATATTCGTCTCGATAGACCACCTCCAGCCCAACCTCTCCTGAATATCTTCGGAGTGACTCCAATCGTTTCTGATATTCCTGATAGGGGTGAATGTTGGGATTGAAAAAGTATCCCACCACTTCATGCCCTTTCTCTCTCATGTTCTCCAGGGGATAGATGGCACAGTTGGCACAACAGATGTGGAGGAGAATCTTCATTTGAGCAGACATCATTGTGAAAATCTCCCCCCTGCCTACCGACAGGCAGGGGAGGTTAGGAGGGATTTTATAAATCAATGTAGCCATTATTATAAGGCTATTAATAAAGTATAAACCCTATTAATTTGCGGTGAACTTCTTCTGTTCAGGCTCTTTTCGACGGGGAATGCCCAGCTCTTTCTCGACCTGCAAGATTCTCTCCGTGGTCTTGATGACCGTATCCGGATTAAGGGAGATGCTGTCAATTCTGCACTGGACTAAAAATTCAGCAAACTCAGGATAATCGCTCGGAGCCTGTCCGCATATGCCGATTTTCTTGCCATTCTTCTTCACCCTTTCGATTACCCACTGGACCATCTTCTTGACAGCAGGATCTCTCTCGTCAAAGAGGCGGGCGACCTTCTCCGAATCGCGATCCAGTCCCAAAACGAGCTGGGTTAGATCGTTCGAACCGATCGAAAATCCGTCAAAAATCTCGCTGAACTCATCTGCCAGGATCACATTGCTGGGGATTTCACACATCATATAGATCTCGAGGTCGTTTCGCCCCTGTATCAAACCGTATTTCCTCATCTCCGTGATAACCATCCTTCCCTCTTCTACGGTCCGGCAGAACGGGATCATCAACTTCACATTGGTCAGCCCCATCTCATCCCGGACCTTCTTCATCGCCAGACATTCGAGGCCAAAC
>JASEIE010000142.1:7347-9695 GCA_030024065.1 Thermodesulfobacteriota bacterium | reverse complement strand
ATACATTTGAAGCCTGAAACAAAGATCAGTGCAAAATTAGCATTTAACAATGACCAATTAGCAATGAAAAAAATCCAAATCGAATGCTAACTTTGCAATGCTAATTTTCTAATTTGCAATAAGGTTTTGGAATGATGGAAGCTGAATTAACTTTCACCCAATTTGAGAGGATGTCTGAAAAATATCCTGATCGGGCCGCGATCATTTTTCTGGGCGAGAAGTTTACCTATGCCCGATTGCGAAATCTCATCGATCGATTTGCCACGTCCCTGCATCGTTTGGGCGTGCGAAAAGGTGATAAGATCCTGCTCTATATCTCCAACTCCGCCCAATGGGTGATCGCCTTCTTTGGGATTCAAAAGATTGGGGCAGTGGTGGTCCCGGTCGCTCCTATCTATACCTCTTTCGAAATCGAATATATGATTAATGATTCGGGCGCTGAGACGATCATCTGCCTGGACACCAATTTTGGTTATGTCCAGGACATTTTTTCCAAGACCGGTTTAAAAAGGGCCATTGTTACCAATCTGGTCGATCTCCTTCCCCTCTGGAAACGTGCCGTTGGATTTCTCTTCGATAAGATTCCGAATGGCATCGTCAAAAAAGGCAAGAACGTCTTCTTCTTCAAGGATCTGATCAAACAATCACCGGAGAAATTGGATGTGGAAATAGATCCCTGGAAAGATTTCTCCTATATCCTCTATACGGGGGGAACGACAGGCTTCCCCAAAGGAGTGCCTGGCAATCATATGGGCATGGTCTCTTATGTCAGGGACGTCATGGAGGATGTGGCCGGAGGTTATATCGAGGAGGGAAAAGACACCTATATTGCGATCAATCCTCTGTTTCATATCATGGCTCTTGGGTTGTTTGTCGCCATTGGTTTGAACTATGGCAATGCGACGATCATCATGCCTGTTCCACAGGTCGATTCCATTCTACAGGCCATTGAAAAATATCGTGTGAGATGGATGCTTGGGGTTCCTGCTCTCTATCGTATGATCCTTGAAAATGACCGATTGGACCAATATGATATGAGCTCCCTTAAATACTGTTACTGTGGAGGAGATGTGCTTCCTATCGAGGTTTTTAAAAGATGGAAGGAGCATCTTGGCGTTTCCATCTACCAGGTCTATGGTTCCACGGAGGCGGGCCATGTCACCTACAGCCGCCTGGACAGAGAACCGGAGCTTTCGTCCATAGGGTTGCCTCTTAAGACCAGGGAATGTAAAGTGGTCGATCCTGATACCTTGGAGCCTGTGCCCATTGGCGAAATAGGAGAGCTCGTGGTGACATCGGACTATACGGTGAAACATTATTGGAATAAACCTGAGGAAACGAGCCGATCCTATGTGAATATCGACGGCAAGATATACTATCGAATGGGCGATTATGTCCGGCTGGGTGAAAAGGGAGACATCTGCTATGTCGAACGGTCAGCAGATGTGATCAAACACAAAGCTTACCGAGTCTCCGCCTCTGAAATTGAAGCCGTGTTGCAAGACCATCCTACGGTCATCGGAGCTTGTGTGGTTGGGGTTCCGGATCCCAAAGTGGGCGAACGCATCAAGGCAATCGTTGTTCTCAAGGAAGATGCACGAGGGGTGGATGCCTCTGAATTGACACGATGGTGCCGTGAGAGGCTTGCTCCCTATAAAATACCACAATACATTGAATTCAGAGATATGTTGCCCAAATCAAAAGTCGGAAAACTCCTGAGGCGTGAAATCAGGGACGAAGAACATCGAAGGATATCGCAAGATAAAACACAAGGATAAGAGGGAATAAGGGGAAGTAAAGTGCTGGAGATCAAAAACCTCATGGTATTTTATGAAAATGCCATCGCCATCAATAACATCAATTTGAAATGCCAGGGCGAAAAAGTGACAGGTATCTTCGGCGCCAACAGCGCAGGTAAGTCCACACTCATGTATACCATCTCGGGGATCATATTAGATGTAAAAAAGAAGGAAGAAATGAGAGGGGGAGAGAGGATAACTGTCCTTGGCAATATCACTTTTGAAGGATTGGATATCACATTCATGAAACCCAGCGAAAGAGCTAAAAAAGGAATCATCCTCTGCCCTGAAAGACGAAGGATCTTTGCGGAAAGCAGCACATTGGAGAATCTGAAAATAGGAGGCTATTTAGCCACGAAGGCTCAGGCCAAAAAGACCCTGGAATATGTCTTCACCATTTTCCCGGCGTTAAAAAATCTAAAGAAGAGAGAAGGAGGCTTTCTCAGCGGGGGGGAACAGCAGATGCTTGCTATCGGAAGGGCATTGATGGCACAACCCAAAATGCTTCTTTTAGATGAACCCCTCCTCGGGCTGAGCCCTTTGATGGAA
>JASEIE010000142.1:0-7248 GCA_030024065.1 Thermodesulfobacteriota bacterium | reverse complement strand
GAACAATATGCCCGTCCCATTTTGCCCATCGTCCATCATGGTTATATCCTTGAAAACGGTGGAGCGGTCTTGGAAGGAAATTCCAGGGAACTCATGGAAAACCCAGACGTGAAATCCGCTTATTTTGGGTTGTAAGGTTAGTAATAAAGGGAGGACTAAGATGGATCTCTTTACGGCAATGAAAGAAAGAAGAAGCTGCCGGAATTTTCTGCCTGAACAGGTGGATGAAGCCACGATTGAAAAACTTTTAGAAGCGGCCACCTGGGCGCCATCTCCACTCAACAGTCAGCCTTGGGAATTTATTGTCATCACCAATCCGGAAGTAAAAGGAAAGATCTTTTCCGAAGGGGAAAGATGCCGAAAGTGGGCGCTTGAAAAAAGCGGTTGGAAGTGGTTGGGATCCTACTCGATCGACTTTTTAAAATCAGCTCCTGTTATCATTGCTGTGATCGGAGATCCTAAGAAAACAGGGTTGGACATGTTTATGGAAGAGGGTTCGATGGGATATCAAGCGGCCTGTGCGGCCGCCATCCAGAATATGCATCTTGCCGCCCACGCCCTTGGTCTCAGCAGCTTGTGGTTCACTCTATTTGATAAGAAGATCATGAGAGAGATACTCGGCGTTGTTCCCGAGAAAACACCTCTGGCGCTGATATGCCTTGGAATGCCAGAGAGCTTACCGGCCCCCACGCCCCGAAAGAATATAAAAGAAAAGGCAATATATATCCGTTGATCCCTTTTTAAGCTACTTCTGCCGTCCATTCCTGAGCAGGCATAGGCTTAAGGAACGCTCCTCACCCCAAATCCAGTCTGCTCCATAGCTATTTCTTAACATGACATAACCATCCAGATTTAAAAAATATTTTCCATTTCTAAATCATTTTTTTTACATTTTACCTTCCAATTTCAAATCTTGACATTGCCTTTAGAATGCGTATATATTATTCGCAAAATTCAAAGGGAGGAGGTAATGAATTATGAAAAAGAAAGTAGTCATGTTAGTCATATTGTCCTTACCCGTTTTAATAAGTTACCCAGATTATGCCAAACCACAACAAGCTGAACCAATTGTTATTGGAGCACCCATTCCCCGTGCTTCCACATATGGTCAGAACGGTGAAAGATCTATGATACTGGCTGCTGAAGAGATTAATGCTGCGGGTGGGATTAGAGTGGCCGGACAAAAACGGCCAATCAAACTTGAAATCGTTGATACCCGGGATGAAGAGCCTGGTGTTCCGACGAGTGAGGTTCTTTTGGCGATAGAAAAACTGATTTTGGATAAAAAGGTAAAGATTCTTGCCGGCGGACCCTGTATGTCCGAGTGTTGTCTCGCTGCCTTAGATCTATATCCCAAATACAAAGTCATAAGTATCGTAAACATAGGCTGCTGGACGCCTGGTTGGCATGCGAAGACGGGTAAGGATATCGGACATTATAAGTATTCATTTAGATTAAGCGGAAACGTAGCTTACTGGATACCAAACATCGTTACGTTACTAAACAGCGTAAAAGAGAAATACGGATTCAGCAAGATGTATATTACCGTCGCTGAGGCGGCACATTGCAAAGCTGCTGGAGCAGCGGTGGAAAAGGGAGCGGTTGCTGGTGGTTGGACCATTGTTGGCAAAGAGATACACCCACTCGCTACCACAGACTTCTCGATGATGCTGCGCGATGTCAAGAAATCAGGAGCCCAGGTTTTATTCATCTGGGATCATACGCCCGAGGCTTTATCCATGATCAACCAGTGGCAGGATATGAAGATCCCCGCAGCAGCCATTGGCTTCGTGGGCCCAACAGAAGATCCAGTAATGTGGAAGCAGACCGGAGGTAAAGTTGCCTATTTGGTTGAGTTTGCTGGAGAAGGAGGAACGCTTCCCGGCCAAAAGATAACACCTCTTACAGAACCTTACTTCAACGCCTTTAAGAAAAGATGGGGAGAGGAGCCTCGAGGGACTGCCAATGTTCCAAGCTATACAGTTCTCTACATGCTCAAAGATGCAATCGAGCGTGCCGGGACATTAGATGTGGATGCCCTGGTCAGTGCCATTGAGCAAACGGATATGATCACAGCAGGTGGTAGATTGAGGTTTGACAAGACAAATCACCAAGCAATCTATGGGACAGATCCCAAAGAAGCCTTGATGCCTCAGCTTCTGCAATGGCAGGATGGGAAGAGGGTTTCCATTTGGCCAGCCAAAATAGCCAGTGGTGAGTATAAGCTTCCACCTTGGGTGAAATCTACAAAGTAAAATAGCATAACGTCTTCATTGTCCGCGAACCATAAAAATTCAAGTGATCACCCTCCCCCCTCGACGGGGGAAGGGTGGGTGGGGGTGGACACGTATTTATTCCCCCCACTTCAATCCTCCCCCGCAAGGAGACTGTGTCGTAATTGGGGAAATGGTCAAAAATGTCATGCTGAACCTTGTGCTGAACTTGTTTCAGTATTGTTTCAGCATCTCATAGAATCAACTACTTACGAGACCCTGGCATGAAGTGATGAACGCATGTGAATCAATAAATTCAGGGTGACAAAATAATTGTTACGACACAGCCTCAAGGGGGGAGGAGATTCAGGGAGGAAAAGGGGTGAGCCCTAAAGAATTGATATGTGGCCAGGTGGGCGAATATGAGAAGACAAGATACGACGAGCCCGTATTTGCTGCCATTGAACGCATGTGCGAGAAGTATGCGGATAGATCAGCTCTCATCTATTTAGGAAAGACATGGACTTATGCTGAATTGAAGAAGCTCATCGACCGATTTGCCAAGGCTTTATACACCTTGGGGGTAAGCCACGGGGATCGGGTGATGCTCTACATTCCAAACTCCCCTCAATTTATTGCGGGTTTCTTTGGATCGATGAAGATTGGGGCTACTCCTGTCCCAGTCTCTCCCATCTATACTCCCTTCGAGGTCGAATATCTGATCAATGACGCCCAAGCGATCTATATCCTTTGTCAGGATACTAATTTTGGCTATGTCAAAGAGGTCTTTCCAAACACCTCCCTGAGAGGGATCATCGTCACCAATTTTGCAGATCTGCTTCCCTGGTGGAAACGAGCGGTTGGGACGATCTTTGACAAGATTCCCCATGGAGTCGTCGAAAAAGATAAAAATGTTCATTTCTTCAAAGACCTCATTAAAGAATCCTCTCCCGATCCTCCGAAAGTGGAAATCAATCCAAGGGCGGATCTCAGCCGCCTTCTCTATACCGGCGGGACCACTGGTTTTCCCAAGGGTGTTCCAACCAACCATACCGCAGTCGTCAGTTTCGTCAGCGAAATCCGCCAGATAAGCGAGGGATTTGTGGGTGAGGGAGGGAAGGATCGTTTTATAATGATCAATCCGCTCTTTCATGAAATGGCACAGGGTATGACCATGGCCTGGGGGCTGACAAAGGGCAATCCCATCATCCTGATGCCCATCCCTGACGTGGATGCCATTTTAGATACCATCCAAAGGTATCAAGTCACATTGTTCTTAGGTGTCCCCACCCTTTACCGGATGATTCTCGAACATGACCGGGTCGATATGTACAATTGCTCCTCGCTGAGACTCTGTTTATGTGGTGCGGATAAACTTCCACCTGAGGTGAACGAACGATGGAAAAAGAAATTTGGGAAACCAATCTTCCAGTGCTATGGAGCAACAGAGGTTGGTTTCACCACCACATCTCCCTTTGATAAGGAGCCCCATCGGGAATCAATCGGAATTCCATTACCCTCCCGAGAGGTCCTTATTGTCGATCCGGAGACATTAGAACCGGTCCCGATGAATGAAGTGGGTGAGGTCCTGGTCCGCTGTGAGTATACCTTTAAGCATTACTGGAACAAACCAGAAGAGACGGCTCGATCCTTTGTTAAGGTGAATGGTAGGACTTTTTACCGGATGGGCGATTTTGCACGTCGACATGAGGACGGACAACTCTACTTCGTCGATCGAGGTGCGGACATCATTAAATATAAAGGTTATCGGGTCTCCGCTTCTGAAATCGAAGCAGTTCTTCAAGATCACTCTGCTGTGATTGCTGCCTGTGTTGTGGGGGTTCCGGATGCGAAGACCGGGGAACGGATCAAAGCCATCGTCGTCTTAAAAGAAGATGCCAGAGGCGTTAGCTCCCTGGACCTGCTCAATTGGTGCCGGGAAAGGCTTGCCCCCTATAAGGTTCCAAGATATATCGAATTCAGGGATATGCTGCCTAAATCGAAAGTGGGAAAGCTTTTACGCCGAGAAATCCGCGATGAAGAACGGAGGAAGGCCCAGAAGAAGACCGAGAAATAACTTCAGCTTAAATAATTAAATCCCAATCACCCAATTTCGAAAAAACTCCAATTAAAAAATCTCCTCAAGCGAAGTGTTCCTTGAGTGAAACGATTTTTAGGTAGCGAATTTGGCCCAGCAGGTAACAATCTTTAAATCAGTGATCTGTGAAAGAAAGATTTTTACGCTATGCTCTCTGCTCTATGCGTTTTTAAGGGGGAAGATATAAAATGACATATGAAGATGTGACCCCATTGAATTTCTCGGTTCACAAAATTCACAGCCCGAAGTAGGCTTCTTTCACATCAGGGTTTTCTAATAGCTCACTTCCAGTTCCTTCCGCTACTAAACCTCCATTTTCAAGAACATAGGCATAATCGACAATGGGGAGGACCGGCCTGGCATATTGTTCAGAGACCACAATGGTAATTTCAGTTTCCTCTTTAATGCTTTTGATCGCTTTGGCGAGCCTGATCTCGATGCTCGGGGCTAATCCCAAAAGAGGTTCATCCAGAAGCAGAAGCTTAGGCTGAGCCATCAATGCCCTTCCAATGGCAAGCATCTGTTGCTCCCCTCCGCTGAGAAATCCCCCTGCTCTTCTTTTCAATTTCTCCAGTTCAGGAAAAAGATTGAAAACATATTCCTGGGTCTTCTTCGCTTGGTCTTTGGTAGCCAGATAGCCACCCATCCTCAAGTTTTCCAAGGCACTGCTTTCAGGAAAGATAAGACGCCTCTCCGGACAGAGGATAATCCCTTTTTTAGCCCTTTCGCTCGGTTCAACGTTGAGAATATCTTCCCCTCTAAACTTTATCTCTCCTGTTAAAGTTATTCTCTCTCCACCTTTCATCTCCTCTTTCTTTCTCACATCCAAAATGATCCCCGATATGCAAAACATGAGTGAGGATTTGCCGGCACTGTTCGATCCAAAAATTCCAACGATGAGCCCTTCGCTCACCGTCAAGGTCACATTATTGACCGCCAACGCATTTTCATAAAATAACATCAGATTCTTGATCTCAAGGATGGCGCTCACAGTTTTATTTCCTCTCCAAGGTAAGCTCGCCTAACCTTCTCATCTTGCATCACCTTCTCGGGTTCTCCCTCGGCTAACTTTTCACCAAAGTTTAAAACGATCACCTTATCGGCTACGCTGAAGAGTTCCCTCAGCCTGTGTTCAATCATAATTAAAGTGACCCCTCTCATCCGCAGTCTCTCGATCAGTGGAACCATACTGGCGATCTCGCTCATGCTGAGTCCAGAAAAAACTTCATCACAGATGATGACCTCGGGTCTGAGAGCGAGACAACGGGCAAGTTCGAGTCGTTTCAAATAACCGAGAGGAAGTGCAGAGGCAAATTTATAAGGAACATAGGCATCTCTTTCAAAACCCACTTCTTCAAGCAGATCGATCGCCACGGCATCTCTATCTCCTCCACGGCTTCCGGCAAATCGACGAGCCCTCGGCGACCACAGTGGAACGATGAGGTTCTTAAATGACCTCAGACTGAGAAAGGGGCGGACGACCTGAAAGGTTCTTGCCACTCCAAGGTCTGCAATCTTATAAGGAGGGAGGCCTGTGACCCTAATATTTTTGAAAAAGACCTCACCCGATTCTGGTTTCACAAAGCCTGTGATGGTATTGACCAGTGTGGTTTTGCCTGAGCCATTGGGTCCGATAATTCCCAGGATCTCTCCCTCAAGCAAATCAAAGCTCACATTATCGAGTGCCTTAACTCCGCCAAAGGATTTGCTCAGATTCCTAACATTAATAATCGTCTCTTTTTGCTCTTCCATCTATTCCTATACCTTTACCCAATGTTCAATTTGGTGGTATTTCCGAGCAGCCCAATTTAGCAAACCTTCCGGCTTAAACAAGATAAACCCGACAAGAACAATACAATAGAGAACAACTCTGAGTTGTCCAAACCCTCGGAGCAATTCAGAGAGAGGAGCCAGGATGAAAGCCCCAAGCGCTGGGCCTGCCATTGTCCCTGGCCCCCCCATGATGCAAGCAGCAATTGGCATGATCGAAAAATCAACCACAAATAACGAAACTCCGACAAACCCGGAAAAGTGAGCCACAAACGCCCCAGCAAAACAACCAATGACACTGGCAATATACAGAGCATAGATCTTTACCTGGGTGACATTAATCCCCGAAGCAAAGACAGCCTGATCATTGTCTTTCACACCGGCAAATACAACTCCAATGTCTTCACCGCATAACCTCCTAAGCCCGAAGATGGAAAGAAGAATGATAGAAATGATCAGATAGATCCCGATCCATATATTGGGAAACCCGGCAATAGGGCTTAATCCCTCCGTCCCTTCAAAAAGATTCCCTGCCAGGATGATACTCGTCGTTAAGAAGGGAAACATAAATGTCACGACAGCAAAGTAGATGCCCCGAAGAGGCAAACAGGGTAGCCAGAGCAGTGTGCAAAGAAGGGCTCCACCAAAGGTCCCAATGGGAATCGTCAAAGCCACGGGCAACTTAAGGTAATAGTTGAGTGACCCGGAAATATAGCCACCCACCCCGATCATAAAGGCGCCGCCGATACAAACGAGGCCCACACGTCCCGCTAAAAAGTCAAATGAAATTGCAAGCAGGGCATAAACACCTGCCAAGGCGAAGACCCTTTGCCAGTAAAGACCAGGTACAACTAAAGGCAATAAGAGTAAGCCGATGATTAATCCTGCCCTCGGTGCTAACAAATATGTTACCTCACGCCATGAGGAAATGGCATACAGGCCCTCTGAGCGCGCTTTTATCCCACGATCCAATCTCTCTTTTCGTCTCTCTTCGTTCATCGTTCATCGTCCATCGTTGATTGCCCATTGTTCATTGTTAACTGCCCATTGCCAATTGATCATTGAAAAACTATACTCTTTCTTCCAGTTCCTTTTGTTGACCGAAAAGTCCTGAAGGTCTGATGATGAGAATCAATATAATAAGGCCAAAGATGAGCACATTATTCC
>JASEIE010000141.1 GCA_030024065.1 Thermodesulfobacteriota bacterium | reverse complement strand
ATATTAGAGAAGTCTGATGTCTAACGTCTGAAGTCCAGTGTCTGAATTGCAGTATAAAGTTGAGAAGAATGGAGGTTTAAAAGATGAAAGGGTATGGTGGAAAATTGCTGAGAGTGAATCTTTCGAACGGAAAGGTCTTAAAAGAAGAGATTCCCGACGAGATAAAGCGGGACTTTCTGGGGGGAAGGGGATTGGCTGTAAAGCTATTGTGGGAGGAAGTCAGAAAGGTGGATCCCCTTTCAGAGAAAAATAAAATCGTCTTTTCAACAGGTCCACTCTCTGGTCAGCCTCTTCCCAGTACAGGAAAGATGGTGATCGCCTCCAAAAGCCCTCTGACGGGCGGCTATGGAGATGGAAATATTGGGACCATGGCCTCCGTTCATCTCAGAAAGGCAGGTTATGATGTCGTCATCGTGGAGGGAAAGTCAGAGAAGCCCTGTTACCTCTTGATTGAGGATGAGAATGTCAAGATCGTAGATGCCTCTGAATTATGGGGCAGGAATACATTTGAGGTTCAGGATCTCCTTGAGAAAAAGCATGGAAGAAATTCAGGAATCCTTATCATCGGTCCTGCCGGAGAAAACCTTGTCCGTATTTCAACGGTCATGTCACAGAAAGGCAGGGCAGGGGGACGGCCCGGAATGGGCGCTGTCATGGGGTCCAAGCGCTTGAAAGCGATCGTCATCAAGGGAACCGGAAATATTTCCAACTTTGATGATGCCAAACTGCGGGAACTCGGCAAGAAGGGATATGAGGAGATCAAAGGAAAAGAGAGCTACGAATTCTGGATGAAACAGGGGACCATGCAGGCGTTTGAATGGTGCAATGAAAACGGATGCCTTCCGACGTTCAATTACAGGGAAGGGGTTTTTGAATTCTCGAAAGAGATGGATGGTTATGTGCTGGATCAGCTTCATGTGGGTCGCAAAGGGTGCCCCATGTGCAACATGCAGTGCGGCCATATCATCAAGGATTCAAACAACCAGGAGGCAGAACTCGATTACGAAAATGTGGGAATGCTGGGGCCCAATATCGGGTTGAAAAGTCTGCCACAAGTAGCCCTGTTGAATCGAATGGCAGATGAGTGGGGACTCGATACGATCTCCCTGGGAAGCGGCATCGGATTTCTCATGGAGGCTTCAGAAAAGGGATTGATACCGGAGAAGGTGAAGTGGGGAGATTTTGAAGCTGCCCAAAAACTGGTCGCTGAAATTGGAAAAGGAGAAGGACTCGGAAAGCTCGTATGCCGGGGAGTCAAGGCTGCGTCAGAAAGCCTCGGAAAAGGTTCTCAAAGGTGGGCTATGCATGTGAAGGGGCTGGAGATATCAGCATACAACTGCCACGGCTGTCCCGGGATGGCCCTCTCCTTTGGAACCTCTCCCATTGGCGCCCACCATAAGGATGCCTGGATCATTTCCTGGGAGATAGCAAACGATCGATTCTCCTATAATAAGTCAAAAGTGGAGAAACTGATTGAGTTTCAGCGAATCCGGGGTGGGTTCTTTGAATCGGCAACGGTCTGCCGGTTGCCCTGGGTTGAGGTGAGTTTTGGACTTCACTGGTATCCCGAATACCTGGAGGCCATTACCGGAGAGAAGAGGACATGGGAAGACCTCTATCAACTTGGAGACCGAAACTACAATCTGATCCGGGCTTTCTGGAAAAGAGAGATCCCCGAATTCGGTCGAAAATGGGATTACCCGCCTGACCGCTGGTTTGAGGAAGCCCAATCTCAGGGAAAGGTAAAGGGGATAAAGGTCGACAGAGAAAAGTATGACCAGATGCTTTCCTGGTATTATGAACTTCGTGGCTGGGATCAGAATGGAATACCTCTTCAGGCGACGCTTGACAAGCTTGGCCTGAAGGAGGTTTCTAAGGAGATGTTGGAGACAGTTGGCTGAGCTTAAGTTTTTTGGCTACTTGGCAGATCTCGTCGGGACACGGACAAAGGAAGTACGATTAGAAAAGCCCGTGCCCCTGAGGGAGATATTACCCTCAAATTTTCCAAAGGCGGACATCATCATTCTCATCGATCAGAAAGCAGGGAGTCTGGATAGCCTGATCGAGAATGATCATTCCGTTCTCATCATGCCCATCTTATCTGGAGGATAGAACAACCTTTGCCCAATGTTGAGCCTATTTCCAGCTCCGGACTTAATGAACCCGGATGTTCACATTTCAATTTTCTCTTCTTAATAAAATAGTTAACAAAAATTTTTACTTAATATAATCCTGAATCATGCGTGAAAAAGAAATGGGAAAAAAATGAGTTGACAAAAAATTTTTTTAATTGTAGATTGTTGACAATAAACTTGGACACCCTGATGCGAGAGAAGGAAACCGTTCAGGGTTTCTTTGAGAGCCCAAGAAGCTCTGTCGACTTTCTTCGGAAAGGACCCCAAGAGACTCCGGGAGAGGGTGACGTGATCTTCCGGTTTGTTGACCCCGATGAGGAACCATTTATTTCTTTCATCCTTCGATAATCTCGAGGCCTTGCCTGATAAAGTTTATTGCTCGCTGGAAAAAGCCATTCTTGAAGGCAAAATAAGACCCGGCGATCGGTTGATCGAAGATGAGTTGTCCAAAGGTTTTGGAGTCAGCCGGGGTCCCATCCGGGAAGCTTTGCGTCTGCTGGAAAAGGATGGATTAATCAGAAGGGTCCCAAGGAAGGGTGCAATCGTCCAATGGATCTCAAAAGAGGACATCTCGGAAATTTATGAGATCGTTGCTATCCTCGAGGGGCTTGCGGCAAGGAATTTCTGTAAGGGGGCGACTGGCGATGAGCTTGCCAAATTAAGACAGATCTATCAGGAGATGGAGACCCAAGTCAAAAAAAATAATGTTTTGAAATATCAAAAATTGAATCGGGAATTTCACGAGATGATCGTTCTCGGGAGCAACAACAAAAAAGTTAAGGCAATCTACAATAACTTCCAAAAACAGATTCGTTTGGTCCGAAAGATGAACTTGTCTTTCGTGAGCCGGCCTAAAATTTCTTTAAAGGAACATAAAAACATTCTCAATGCGATTTTGAGAAAACAGCCCGGGAAGGCAGAACAGGAAGCAAGACAACACATCGAGCGGGCGGCCAGTATGTTTTTGAGCGCCACATAGAGGGGAGTCATGGACATGGTCCATGTCATTCGAAACATTCAGAGAATTCCAGTCGAGTTGGTCAATCGATACAGAGAACTTTCGTCAGCCACAGTTCACGAAGCCTCTGGAGGGAAAGGTGCGCTTTCATCCCGAATCAAGCCCATTTCTCCGGAGATGAAAGTGTATGGTCCTGTGGTCACCGTCAAGGTACGGCCCTGTGATAATCTCATGCTCCACAAGGCCATTTATGTGGCACAAAAAGGGGATGTCATTGTGGCTGATGCCGGAGGCTATATGGAGGCCGGAGCCTGGGGGGAAATTATGGCGGTGGCTGCCCACCAGAGAGGGCTGGAAGGGCTTGTGTTCAACGGGACCGTTCGGGATGCCCAGGCCATGACGGAACTTGGGTTTCCTGTTTTTGCCTGTGGACTGAGCATCAAAGGGACCGAGAAAGTCTCCTTAGGCTGGATCAATCAACCTCTCAATTTAGATAATATCACGATTCATCCAGGGGATCTGGTCCTGGGGGATCGGGACGGGCTCGTGGTGGTGAAGCGTGAAGAGGCGGAAGAGGTGCTTCAAAAGTCCCTGGCCCGGGAGGAGAAAGAGAAGGGGATTAAAGAAAGATTGAGGCGAGGAGAGTCGACCCTGGACATCTATGGATTTGGCGATATACTCAAATTGCGCGGGTTGGCAGAAGAGTGATACATTTATTCAATGGGGGAGGGAGGAAGATGGAGTCCAAAGAGTTTGACGGGAGATATCGCAAGAGATTTGAAAAAATGGCAACGACAAACATCGCGGATGCCTTAGACAAAGTGGGAGTTCGAGGTGCGGTCATCGGGATTAAACCAATGTATGATTGCCCGAAAATTGTGGGGAGAGCCGTCACGATCAAAATTACGGCTGCGGGAATGGCCAAATCGAAATACCATCTCGGAGTCCGGGCGATCGATGCGGCCAGCCCCGGAGATATCATCATCATCGATAATCGAGGCGACCTCAATAATAACTGCTGGGGCGAGATCCTATCGATGGGGGCCAAGATGAAAGGAATTTCCGGAGTCGTTGTAGATGGAGCAGCCCGAGATATTGACGCCTGCAGAGAATTTGGCTTTCCGGTCTACGCACGGGGAACCGTCCCGATCACGGCCCGCGGAAGGATCATGGAGGAATCGTTTAACGAGATCATCCGCATTGGGGATGCCCAGGTGAGGCCGGGGGATGTCGTGATGGCCGATATCAATGGCGTGGTCATTATTCCGGTCGAGAAGTTGGATGAGGTTCTGGATGCGGCAGAGCAGATTCTCCAAAAAGAAGAGGCCATGGTGGAAGAGCTGAGGAAGGGAGTCCCCATCTTGGAAGTGGACCAAAAGTATGCCTATGAGTCGATGTTGAAAAAGTAGAAACCAAGAAACGGCTTTCGTTCAGGACGAAAGGAGAGGATGGATGGCAGAGAAGTCCGATGACATCGTCAAGAAATTTAAGGCTTTGGACACGACATGCATTTCCGATGCCCTGGATCGATTAGGGATCCAGGGAGGGTGCAAAGGGATCCTCCCCCAGGTTCCTGGGGCCAAAGCTGTGGGTCGGGCCTTCACGGTCCGCTACCGTCCCTGTGGGGTTGAAAAAGGCACGGTGGGCGACTTCTTGGATGACGTGGAACCAGGGCAAGTAGTGGTTCTGGACAATGGAGGGCGGACCTATGGGACAGTCTGGGGAGATATTATGACGGTCTATGCTCAAAAACGGGGCATCCCAGGCACCGTGATTGACGGCGTCTGCCGAGATATTCCACGAATTCTTCAATCGAAATACCCAATCTTTACGAAAGGCCGTCTGATGATTACAGGCAAAGACAGGGTAGAGGTGGATGGAATTAACATCCCCGTAGCCATCAGCGATGTCCAGGTGAGGCCCAATGATATTGTCGCCTGTGACGACACCGGCGTCGTGATCGTTCCTTTTGATAGAGCCGAAGAGGTGTTAAGGGTGGCGATCGAGATCGACGAAGCTGAACAAAAGATCCTGGAGATGCTGGGAAAAGGAATGACCCTTCGAGAAGCCCGCAAACAGATTGGGTACCACAAACTCCAGACCAAAAGATAATTGATGAAATAAAGTGAATCACAGAAGGAAGAAAGTTGAATGGAACAGAATAAGGTGTGGTCTTTTTTAAATTTAGGTAGTTCGAAAGGAGGGCGGTAGATGCTTATTGAAGAAAAATTTATTGTGAAGGTGCCGAGAGAGAAAGTCTGGGCCTTTTTGATGAACCCGGATGCGTCAGGGCCATGCGTGCCGGGGTGTGAGAAGATTGAAGTGATCGATGACAAAACCTACATGGTCACCGTGAGGGTGAAGATTGCTTTTATCTCCCTTGCCTTCAACATGAAAGTTCAGATTACGGAGATGAACCCTCCTTCTCATCTTGAAACCATTGCAACAGGAGAGGAAAGCAGCATGACAAGCAACATCAAGGCGAGGAATGTCGTCGATCTCAACAGCCTGTCGGAGTCGGAGACGGAGGTCTTCTGTCGCTCAGAGGTCAGTCTCTTCGGGAAGCTGGGCACGATGGGTCAGGGTGTGGTGAAAGGAAAAGCGAAGCAGTTAGGGAAAGAGTTTGCAGAGGCTGTCAAGAGCCGGTTAGAGGTCCATGCCTAAAATCTATTTCGGAAAGGGGTGTGAGTCTATGGGTAGAAGTTTTGAGTTATTGGAGCCGAAGACAGTTGAAGAGGCCTGTTCCATGCTTTCAAAGTATGGAGACCAGGCAAAGGTGATTGCCGGGGGGCTATCCCTCCTCCTGTTTTTGAGGGAGAAACTTTATCGCCCCAAATATCTGGTCAGCATCATAGGAATCAAGGGACTGGATTATATTAATTATGACGAGAAAGAAGGACTCCGGATTGGAGCCTTAACGACCCACCGGGACATCGAGACTTCGAGGGCGATTAAGGAAAGGTTTTCCCTCATGGCAGAGACTTTTCACAGAGTGGGTTCCATGCGGATAAGGAATATGGGGACCATCGGTGGAAATCTGTGTCATGCCGATCCCAGGTTGGATCCTCCACCCACCCTTCTGGCTTTGGATGCGAGCGTGAAAGTCGTTGGTCCCAAAGGCCCCAGAGTCATCAAACTCGAGGACTTCTTTGTGAACTATTATGAAACCGTTCTGAAGCCGGATGAGATATTAACAGAGGTCAGTGTTCCCGGCCAACCGGCCAGAACCGGTGGCGCTTATATGAGATTCAACACGAAAACAAATGATGACACTCCAGCCGTGGAACTGGCAGCCGTCGCCACTCTCGATTCCAAGAAAGAGGTCCTGGAGAACGTCAGGATAGGATTGGGTGCCCTGGCTCCCACGGCCATACGTGCCAAAAAGACAGAAGCCTTCCTGAAAGGGAAGAAGTTCAAAGAAGATATCCTGGAGGAGGCGGGGAAGATTGCCTCTCAAGAGGTCGAGCCCATCGGAGATCTCCGAGGGTCCGAGGAGTACAAGAGGGAAATGGTGGAAGTCATGCTCAAAAGAGGGGTGAAGATCGCCTACGAAAAGGCAAGAGCGTAAGACAGATAACGATTTTCACAGAACAAGGAGGTTTACTCAATGAAGCGGAAAATTGTTCTCAATGTTAATGATGGAGACTACGAGGTGGAAGTAGAACCCAACCGTTTGCTGGTAGATGTCATCAGGGAGGATATCGGGCTAACGGGAACGAAGAAAGGGTGTGAGATCGGGGTTTGTGGTGCCTGTACCGTGCTGATGGATGGAAAAGTGGTAAGTTCCTGCCTGATGCTGGCCGTGTATGCGGTGGGCAAGAAGATTACGACTATCGAAGGGTTGCTCAAAGAGGGGGAACTCCATCCTTTACAGAAAGCTTTTGTGGATTACGGGGCCTTTCAATGCGGGTTCTGTACACCCGGAATAATCTTGGCGTCGAAGGCGATGCTGGATGAAAATCCCCATCCAACCGAGCATGAGATTAGGGAAGGTCTGAATGGGAATTTATGTAGATGTACGGGCTACGCAAAGATGGTCGAGGCGATCCAGACCATAGTAGCCGGCAAATAGGAAAGGAGGGAGAGAGATGGAGGAGTTCTCAGTAGTAGGTAAACGTATACCAAGGGTGGAGGGGTATGATAAGGTGACTGGTATGGCGCTTTATGTCGCAGACATAAAACTGCCCAACATGTTATATGGGAAAGTTCTTCGGAGTCCTATTCCCCACGCCAAGATTCTTCATGTCGATACTGAAAAAGCAAAAAGGCTTCCGGGCGTCAGGGCCGTGATCACAGGAGAGGATACCCCAAAGGTGAAGTGGGGTGCCTTTATAAATGATATGCACGTCCTGGCCTTTGATAAAGTTCGTTTTGTAGGGGATGAGGTGGCAGCCGTTGCAGCGGTGGATGAGGCGACCGCTGAAGAGGCTTTAGACCTCATCAAAGTAGATTATGAGGAGTTACCGGCCGTTTTTGATCCTTTCAAGGCCATGGAACCAGGGGCACCCATAATTCATGATGGAGGCAATATCGCCCTTCATCGGAAATTTGTGAAAGGAGATTTCGAGAGGGCCATGAAGGAAGCGGCCTATGTCTTCGAAGACAAATTCACTACTCCGATCGTCTGGCACGCCTATCTGGAAACGATGGGAGCACTGGCCACTTACAGCCTCTCAGGTAAACTTACCATCTGGCTTTCCACGCAGACCCTCTTCATGGGCCGCCAGAGGATCGCCCGTGCTCTCGGGATGAGGATCTCAGATGTCCGGTTGATCCAGCCTAATGTAGGAGGAGGATTCGGAGGTAAATCCTGTGATGAGCCTCTCGCCATGATCTGTGGTCTTCTTGCCAAAAAGGCAATGCGGCCCGTCAGGCTCATCAATACTCGTGAAGAGGAGTTTCAGGCGAGCCGTCCCAGGGTGGCGACGAATATCCATCTGAAGATGGGATTTCACAAGGATGGAACGATCGCTTTCAAAGATGCAAGAGTCGTAAACGACAATGGTGCCTATTCGGCCAAGGCCCCTGCCACGACTGGGGTAACACTCACGAGGATAGATACACTTTACAGGTTTAAGAATGTTAGAGGCGAAGCGCACCTGGTGTATACCAATAAAGTTCCGACCGGGGCTTTTAGAGGGTTTGGGAATCCCCCCATGCATTTTGCTGTTGAACAGATGATGGATATGGGAGCCGAAGCGATCGGTATCGATCCAACAGAGATCAGGTTGAGAAATGCCACCCAGGTTGGAGATGTTTCTATTCATGGATGGAGGGTTAATGGTTGTGCCCTAAGCGATAGCATTAAGAAAGCTGCCGAAATGATGAACTGGAAAGAGGAAAGGGCCAATAAGAAACCTTATCAGGGTTATGGTATGGGCTGCTTCATGCATGTGAGTGGCAAAAGACACTTTGGAAACTACGATGGCTCCTCTGCTGTCATAAAGATCAACGAGGATGGCAAGGCCACCATCTTCTCAGGAGAGGGGGAGATCGGTCAGGGGGCTTTTACCGTTTTATCTCAAATCGCAGCTGAGGAGTTAGGGGTGCCCATCAAAGATGTGGAAATTTCTGTGGCAGATACAGATAGCACCACGTATTGTCATGGTGCCTATGCCAGCCGTGTGACCTATATTGCAGGGAATGCGGTCAAAGCCGCTTCCGCCGACGCCAAGAAGCAACTCTTCAAAATAGCGTCAGAAATGCTTGAAGCGGATCCGGATGACCTTGTTTCAAAGGATGCGAAGATTTTTGTGAAGGGAAATCCTTCAAAGGCTGTGACTGTTTCTGATGTAGCCAGGGGATGCCTCTATCGGGAAGGAGGTTTTCCGATCATCGGAAAAGGAGCCTGGGATCCCCCCACAGAGCTTGAAACCAAAGATACGATGGATGGAAACAGTACGGGAGCCTATTCCTTCGGCACCCAGATGTGTAAAGTGGAAGTAGATCCCGAAACTGGAAAGGTGAAGGTGTTGAACTTTGTTGCCGCTCATGATTCCGGGAAGGTGATTAACCCGATGCTGGCTGAAGGTCAGATCGAAGGCGCGCTCCAGCAGGGGATTGGTTATGCCCTATGTGAAGAAATGTCTTTCGAAGACGGGAAGGTGATGAATCCCAACTTTGCCGATTATAAAATTCTCGCAGCCGACGACATGCCTGAAAAGATCAAGATCCAGTTTGTGGAGACGTGCATGGAGCCAACTGGACCCTTTGGAGCGAAGGGATTAGGGGAACCTGGGCTGGTTCCAACCTCACCAGCCATCGCTAATGCCATTTACAATGCGATAGGGGTGAGAATAAAGAGTTTGCCCATGACCCCTGAAAAGATTTTGAATGCTATTAAAGAGAAAAATAAGACGGTGAAGTGAAGGGAAGATGAACAGGGTTTCTTTTATTACTTCTCGGTGGACTCCTGTTGGGATTGTCCTTATCTGGAGGATTGTCCTCCCCCCAATGAGGGACGGGTGCGGGACCTCCACTTTTTCAGAAATCTCATTCCTCTTGACAGCTGAGAAGCAGGTTTGTAATATGCTATTTACTGCTTAAATGTGGTGCTAACAGAACTTCAGCTCAGGCTTATGCTGACACTCGATCAGCCTGAGATTGGGTTCTAACCCATTGTTGCCTCGATAAATT
>JASEIE010000140.1:3167-9832 GCA_030024065.1 Thermodesulfobacteriota bacterium | reverse complement strand
CTATAATTGGATTGATCTTTTATTGTATCTTTGGTAAATTACCCACACCAACTGTTACCATCTTCAAATTAAATATTTAAGCTCTGTTCTATGCGATTTGAACGATGCAATCGTTTCGATTTGGGGGATGATTTGAATTTCAACGAAAAATTTCAGATCTAATTGAAAGCCTATTCCCAAAAAGAAAGGCTTTTTGTTTGTGGCCACCCAAGGCAAATTAAATTATGATCACCGAAGCAGATACCTGTCGAAAATACGTTCTCCCAAAGCTCACGGAAGCCGGTTGGGACAACGCCCCCCATTCCTTCACAGAACAAAAGACATTTACTGATGGTCGCATCGTGGTCGCAGGTCAGAAAATTAAACGCCAGAAACAAAAGAGAGCAGATTACCTCCTTCGTTATACCCGGGACTTCATGATTGCCGTTATTGAAGCGAAAGCTGCGTATAAGTCTCCGGGTGACGGCCTCCAGCAGGCAAAGGAATATGCTGAAATACTCGGGATGAAATTTGCTTATTCGACAAACGGTCATGGTATTATAGAGTTCGATTACCTTACCGGTCAGGAAAAGGATCTGGCCTCATTTCCAACCCCAAAGGACCTCTGACTCGCCTCCAAACGAATCAAAAATTGGGAAGCGATTTAGAAAAGCGGCTCCTCACGCCTTCATACATTCAGAGTGGAAAGACCCCTCGATACTACCAGGAGATTGCTATAAACCGCACAATTCAAGCCATCATGGAAGGTAAGGACCGTGTCCTCCTAACAATGGCAACAGGAACAGGGAAAACGCTCGTTGCCTTCCAAATCTGCTGGAAGCTCTGGAATGCCCGCTGGAACAGAGCCGGCGATTACCGCCGTCCCAAAATCCTCTATTTGGGCGACCGCAACATTCTAATCGATGATCCTAAAGATAAGGACTTCGCTCCCTTCGGAGACGCCAGGTGGAAGATTGAGAATGGCGTGGCCAATAAGAGCCGGGAGATCTACTTTTCAACCTACCAGGCCATTGCGAAAGATGAGCGACGTCCAGGTCTTTACAGGGAGTACGCCCCCAACTTTTTCGATCTCATTATCGTGGATGAGTGCCATCGCGGCAGCGCCCGCGATGAGAGTAACTGGCGTGAAATTCTTAAGTATTTTAAGCCCGCCTACCAATTGGGAATGACAGCCACACCCCTTCGCGAAGACAACCGCGATACTTATCGCTACTTTGGAAATCCTATCTACACCTATAGCTTACGGCAGGGAATTGATGACGGTTTCCTTGCTCCCTATCGAGTCCACCGTGTAATAACCACCTATAACGCTGCCGGGTGGCGTCCGAGCAAGGATGATCTCGATCGTTATGGACGTGAGATTCCGGACGCAGAGTATCGGACGCCGGATTTTGAACGGATTGTGGCGCTGCGTGCCCGAACTGAAGCTGTAGCTCGGCACCTGACTGAGTTTTTAAAGAAGACCGATCGATTTGCCAAGAGCATTGTCTTCTGTGTAGATCAGGAACATGCTGATGAGATGCGCCGGGCCTTCAACAATTTAAATTCAGACCTTGTCCAGAAATACCCAGATTATGCTTGCCGAGTGACATCTGAAGAGGGGGATATAGGCCGGGGCCATCTAAGTAGATTTCAAGAGCTTGAAACAGTTATCCCTGCTATTGTCACCACATCGAAATTACTTACCACAGGCGTTGATGTGCAAACCTGCAAGAATGTCGCATTGGTTCGCGTGATCAACTCAATGACCGAATTCAAACAGATCATAGGCCGGGGGACGCGTGTGCGTGATGATTATGACAAGTTCTTCTTCAATATTTTGGATTACACAGGAAGCGCTACCCGCCTTTTCGCAGACCCGGAATTTGATGGGGAGCCAACATTGATTTCAGAAGAAGAGATTGATGCCAGAGGAGAAACGGTCCCAAATAGTTATGAGGTCATTGAGCAAGAGATACCTATCGGGGCTGAGCCAGAAATGGATTGGGAAGTCACCCCGACCATTACAGATGACTCAGAGGGAAAACCTCGGAAGTTCTATTTTGATGGAGGCCATGTTGAAATTGCGGCCCATCTTGTTTATGAGCTTGATCCCGATGGCAGGCAACTTCGAGTCGTCAAGTTTACCGACTATACTGCAGAAAAGGTGCGAACACTCTATCCATCGGCCATTGAGTTAAGGAGACATTGGGCAAATTCAGAGGAGCGATCTGAGGTCATCGCTCTTCTTGAGGAAAGAGGAATTAATTTTGAGGTGTTAGCATCCGCTACAAATCAGCCCGATGCTGACCCCTTCGATCTGCTCTGCCACATTGCTTACAATGCTCCCTTACGGACACGGCGTGAAAGGGCTGATCGACTCCGGAAGGATAAGAGAGACTTTTTTGACCAATATGGCCCTGAAGCCAGGGTTATTCTTAATGAACTTCTTGATAAATATGCTGATTATGGAACTGCACAGTTTATCATACCCGATGTGCTGAAGGTTCCCCCAATTTCCAACCATGGTAACGTGATAGAAATCGCAGGTCTCTTCGGAGGACCGGATAAGTTAAGAGAAGCAGTCAATCAGTTGCAAACACTACTTTATGCGGCATAAAGTTACCTCTCATTTTTCTATATCCCTTGCGGGGAGAGGGTGAGGGGTCACACAAAGGATAAACGATAAATAAACCCAAGAATTTGTAGCCGCAGGCTTCAGCCTGCGTAACCTCCCGGCCTCCCTTTGCCAAAGGGAGGTTGGGAGGGATTTGAGATATATTTTCCCGGTAATCTATAGGAGTTATTTATCATGGTTCGAAAAATGAAAAATACTCAACCACTCACCACAGCCCAACAACTTGGAAGCCTCATAAAGTCCTCACGGGACATTATGCGAAAGGACAAGGGGCTAAGCGGGGATCTGGATCGTCTTCCCATGCTGACATGGATCATGTTCCTCAAGTTCCTCGATGACCTGGAGCAGATGCGGGAACATGAAGCTACCATGACAAGAAAGAAATTTCGTCCGGCCATTGAATCACCATACCGGTGGCGGGATTGGGCGGCTAAAGAAGATGGGATCACGGGTGATGAGCTGATTGCCTTTATTAATAATGAAGAGGCAATGCGTCCCGATGGGACAAAAGGTCCGGGTCTCTTTGCTTATTTAAGAAACCTCCAGGGTTCAAACGGTGGCGACCGCCGCGATGTCATTGCCACTGTTTTCAAGGGTATTACCAATCGCATGATCAGCGGCTACCTCCTACGGGATATAATCAACAAGATTAATGGCATTCATTTCAGTTCTTCAGATCAGATTCATACCCTCAGTCACCTCTACGAATCCATGCTCAAAGAGATGCGTGACTCAGCAGGTGATTCTGGAGAATTTTACACTCCCAGGCCAGTTGTCCGCTTCATGGTTGAAGTCCTCAATCCAAAACTTGGAGAAATTGTTCTTGACCCGGCCTGTGGCACAGGAGGTTTTCTTGTCGAAGCCTATAATCACCTTGAAAAGCAATGTAAGACCGTTGAGGATCGAAAGACTCTTCAGACAAGGAGCATCATCGGAGGAGAGGCTAAACCTCTGCCTTATCTATTAGCCCAGATGAATTTGCTTCTCCATGGTTTGGAATCTCCACAGATCGATCCTCTGAATAGCTTACGTTTCCCATTAAGGGAAATTGGGGATAAGGATCGTGTTGATATCATACTGACAAATCCACCTTTCGGAGGTGAAGAGGAACGGGGGATTTTAGGGAACTTCCCAGAAGATAAGCAAACCGCAGAAACGGCCCTTCTTTTTCTCCAGCTTATTATGCGGAAACTAAAGCGGCGCCCGAAGCCAGGCCGCGCCGGTGTTGTTGTGCCCAATGGGACGCTCTTCGGTGATGGAGTCTGCGCCCGAATCAAGGAAGAACTCCTCAAGGAATTCAATCTCCATACCATTGTGAGATTACCCAATGGTATTTTTGCCCCATATACAAGCATACCAACGAACCTGCTATTTTTCGATCGTTCCGGCCCAACAAAGGAGATTTGGTATTATGAGCTTCCGTTGCCAGGGGGCCGCAAGCAGTATACCAAAACCCAGTCGTTACAATATGAGGAGTTTGGGGATTGTTTAACATGGTGGAAGAATCGTACCGAAAATGATCGAGCATGGAAAGCACAGGCTGAGGATATATTGAAATATGATGAAGTGCGAAACCTTATTTCAGCTAATCTTGATATTAAGAACCCAAACAACAAACAAGACTTCGAGCATATGCCTCCGGGGCAATTGGTGGAAGATATCCTCAAGAAGGAGCAAAGGATCATCGAAATTATGGGTGAGATCAAGCGGGTTCTTGCCCGGGAGCCAAAGTCATGAAGAATCGTTTTCACAAGAAGGCCAAGACCGCCCCTGGTTCGCTGAAAGGTTACGACTCTGTATTGTCCGGTCTCGTGGATCTGCTGGAAAGCGCACGCAAAACATCCTCCCGCACCGTAAATGCAATCATGACTGCCACCTATTGGGAGATTGGGGGGCGGATTGTAGAGTTTGAACAGGGCGGGGAAAAAAGGGCAGAGTATGGTGATGTTCTGCTTAAGCGTCTTGCCATCGATTTAACGGCAAAATTTGGCCGCGGATTCGGCGTAGCCAATCTTGAACGCATGCGCGCTTTTTACATTGGGTGGCCGGCGAATACGATTTACGTGACACTTTCGCGTAAAAATGATCAAATCCAACAGACGCGGTCTGCCGAATCCATTAAACACCAAATTGTGCTGCCGGCATCTCCTCAATTTATAAGTATCAAAGAACAAGAGGATCCTGATGTTTTTTCAATGAGGTCGGGAAAATCCGCGACACTGTCGAGGAAATCTAAGATTTCACAGGCAGCGCCTGCAAAATTGAGCCTCTCCCAAGTTGCTGTATGTTTCCCGTTACCTTGGTCTCACTACGTCCGGCTACTCTCGGTAAAAAAACCGGAGGCTCGGTCTTTCTATGAGGCCGAGGCGCTCCGCTGTGGCTGGTCTGTCCGACAACTCGATCGCCAAATTTCAACTCTCTTCTACGAAAGGACTCTCTTATCGAAGAATAAAGGCATGATGTTGGAAAAGGGTGCGGTGCCAAAACCCGGAGACCTTGTCATCCCAGATGAAGAGATCAAGGATCCATACATTCTTGAATTTCTCGATCTTAAGGATGAGTACTCTGAAAACGACCTGGAAGAAGCCCTCATTCAACAGTTAGAAAAGTTCCTGCTCGAACTCGGTGGCGACTTTGCCTTTATTGGAAGACAGCGTCGCCTGCGCATCGGCGACGATTGGTATCGCGTGGATTTACTCTTCTTTCATCGCCGGTTGCAGTGTTTGGTGGTCATTGATCTCAAAGTTGGCAAGTTCACCCATGCTGACGCTGGACAGATGCATCTTTACCTCAACTATGCCCGAGAGCACTGGACGAACGAGGGCGAGAACCCGCCCGTTGGCCTGATCCTCTGCGCCGAGAAAAACGTTGCTGTTGCACACTATGCTTTGGAAGGTTTGCCCAACAAAGTAATGGCTGCCGAATACAAGATGAGACTCCCCGACGAAAAGATGCTCGTGGCAGAACTGAAGCGATCACGAAAACTGCTGGAGAGCCGTATCCTTGGTAGTGCAAAGAAGGAGCCACGGCAATGA
This sequence comes from Thermodesulfobacteriota bacterium, assembly GCA_030024065.1. Next base: position 4,180 of record JASEIE010000140.1, on the reverse strand, counting down.
GTAAATCCTGGCCAATGGTCCCGCTAAGAGAAGTCCTCACGCCTGTAACTCGTCCTGAGGCTGTTGATCCAGAAAAGACTTATCACATTCTCGGGGCGCATTGGTATGCTAAGGGGCTATATACAAAAGACATCAGGAGTGGCTCTCAAATTCAAGCAAAGAATTTATATCGAGTGGAGCAGGGTGACTTTGTTTACAACCGCCTTTTTGCTTGGAAGGGTTCCTTTGCTGTTGCTTCAGAGGAAAATCACGGATGTTATGTCTCGAATGAATTCCCATGTTTTTCAGTTAACAAGGTCTGGATTGATAGCCGGTATTTGTGGAGATATTTCAGCCGAGCCGGGGTATGGGAGGAAGCGCTTGGTCTAAGCACAGGAGGAACACCGACGAGCCGAAATCGATTAAAAGAGGACAGACTTCTTGCCATGAAAATCCCTTTGCCAGCTTTAGAAGATCAGCGGCGGATCGTGGCTAAGATCGACGAACTGGCCAGCAAGATCGAGGAGGCAAGCAGTCTAAGACAACATGCTACGAAAGAAACCGATTCTATAATGGATTCGGCTGCGACATCTATTTTCCAGAATCCAGAATATAAATCATTCCTTCTGACAATCGAAGATGCGGATTTGGAGATAAATCGAGAATATCGCAATCCAACCCAGTTAAATTCAGGCCAAACCTTTATGTACGTTGATATTTCGACAGTGCCCCCCGGACCTTCAATAATTAATGAGGGTAAGATTGTTCCTGTAAATGAGGCACCTTCGCGAGCTCGCCGCGTGATCAAAAAAGATGATATCATAATATCAACTGTAAGACCCAATTTACGCGCGATTGCCAAAATAGGAGAGGGACTTGATAATCAAATCTGTTCAACGGGATTCGCTGTAATCTCCTGTGCACAATCAATCGATCCTGATTTTCTCCTGCAACAATTTTGCTCCCCATTTTTTATCGATCAATGCGTTGCCAAAACAACAGGAGGCCATTATCCAGCGATTAACGACACCAAT
>JASEIE010000140.1:0-3068 GCA_030024065.1 Thermodesulfobacteriota bacterium | reverse complement strand
ATCAATGCGTTGCCAAAACAACAGGAGGCCATTATCCAGCGATTAACGACACCAATCTCCGAAAGGTTGTTATAGTGGTCCCTCCTCTGCCAGAGCAACGCCGAATAGTCTCACACCTAATCGCTGTGCAAACACAGGTTAAAGAGCTGAAGCAGATTCAAGACAGGATTGGCGCTGAACTTGATGCATTGATGCTATCTATCCTCGACAAAGCCTTCAAAGGAGAATTGTGATAGAGAGACACGTACCATGAATTTTTCAGTTTCTGGGAGACATTTCAGAAGAACAATATGAATGTATTGATTGACACAAATATTTTTATTTACCGGGAAGACCATCAAGTCGTCCCTTCAAGTCTGGCTTCACTTCTTCAGCTTTTTGAGGAGAATTCCGTTAGAATCCTCGTACATCCTATGTCCAAAGAGGATATAAAGAGGGACTCTGATGTCACGAGGAAGGAGGTGTCCTTATCAAAAATCTTGGCTTATCCGGAATTAGCTTCTCCTCCCGCAACCCATGGGGATGCAGGCTTTATTGGGATTGTTGGCGCTCCCCGCACAGATAGAGAGATCGTTGACAATGAGCTTCTATATGCCATCTATAAGGATGCCGGGGATTTCCTCATCACCAACGACACTGAAATTTTACGAAAGGCAGAAAAAGCTGGCATAGCTGACAGGGTCTTTAATGTTGAAGAAGGACTCGAATTCTTTAAAACACAATTTGTCCACCATGCCTCCGCCCCTACCCCTGCAATACAACTTGTCCCTGTCTACAATTTGAGCTTGTCCGATCCGATCTTTGACTCACTAAAAGCAGATTATCCAGACTTTGAAACCTGGTGGAAGAAGATATCACGGGAAGGGAGAAGGGCATGGGTTTCGCAGAAACCTGATAAAAGCCTTGGGGCATTGTTAATCCTGAAGGAGGAAAACGAGCCAATCGACTCCATCCCTCCCCTGGGGAAAAAAAGGCGTCTAAAGGTATCCACCCTCATCGTTAAACACATGGGCCAAAAAATTGGTGAGCTGTTCCTTAAATTGGCAATCAACCATGCGACAACGAATAACATCGATGACGTCTACCTGACCCATTATGTGAAGCCGAAAGATGAGTTGGTAACCCTTCTGGATCAATATGGTTTTATTAAGGTAGCCAGGAAAACTAATGGGGAAGATGTTTTTTACAAGTGCCTTAAGCCTATTGTTCCAAGGAAAGAATTGGAATTTTCCCCTCCTATGGAGCTTAACAGGAGGTACTACCCTTCTTTTTACGATGGTGCCCGGGTAAAAAAGCATGTGATTCCTATAAGACCTGAGTATCATGACAGGCTTTTTATCGAATACCGCTATAGGACACCAGGGCTGATGGAGGCTGCAGGCGAGCTTGTCGTTGAAGGGAATACAATCAAGAAGGCATATATCTGCCACGCCAAAAGCAAGAAACTGGGAGAGGGGGATATTTTGCTTTTTTATAGGTCATGGGACCAGATATTAACTTCTGTCTGCTCTCTGGACAAGGTTTTTCACGGTGTCGACAGTTATGAAGAGGTTATAAAGCTGGTTGGCAAAAGAACAGTCTACTCAAAAAATGAACTGATAAATCTCGTCAGCTATGGGCCAGCAATGGTAATACTTTTTCTCTTGCATTTTGAACTGAAGAATTATATAACACTGCCTAAACTCCAAAAGGCTCGCATTATGCTTCGGGCTCCACAGTCAGTGATGGAGATATCGGACGAAAGATATCGACAAATATTGAAGATGGGAGACCTGGATGAACGTTTTACTCTCCATTAAGCCTAAATATACAGAACTCATCAAGTCCGGTCTTAAAAAATATGAGTTCAGAAGAAAAATTTTTAAAAAATCTGGCGGTTGCAAAGTTTTCATATATTCAACATCGCCTGTCAAGAAGATCACCGGCGTTTTTGATGCCTCTATAATCCATGAAGATTCTCCTTATAGAATTTGGGATATGTTCGGTGAATATTCAGGGATATCGCAGGAAGAATATTTTCGATACTTTAAAAACTGCAAAACTGCATTTGCAATAGAAATTAAGAATTTGGTCATTTTTGATAAACCTCATGATCCATCAAAATATTTTTTAGAATTTACCCCTCCTCAATCCTACCGCTATTTCAACCCTCGACAAAATTTTTTACCATTAGATAAAAGATCTACTGCTGATGAGTCATATGACGGAGGATTATCCGTCCATCCATAAAAAAGTTGTTTAAAAAAGCAGGGGGTCAAAAGAAATGCGGGATCAGGTATCGGTAATTCGGTATTGGTGTAAATCCAGGGGAGCATCCATAAAAAAGTTGCCCCATTCGAATGTACATTGCTGAATTCGGATTATAATAGCACACTAAGATAGGAACAATTCAGACGACCGGAATTTTTTCATAGCGTGTTGACCAGTAAAGAAATCAAGCTCAAACCCCAAAATGCCAATATTGCCGGGACCCAGTTGGCAGACCTTCTGGCCTATCCATTAAAACAAGAAATTCTTATAGAAAACGGTAGAATTTCTGACGTGCCGGATGAACTTTTTGGGAAAAGGGTTTGTGAGGTTATTAAGAAAAAATATAACATGCATTTTTATAACAGGAGAATTTATGGTTATGGGAAGGTGTTCCTAAAATGAAAAACCGGGTTTTATCCCGGTCTCTCACACTAGCCCTTCACGGGCCATCCACCTCCAATTACTTGAATTGATTAAAAACTAACATTTTTTAGAAAATAATGTCAAGTAAAAAATGATGTCAAAAAGTTTTTGAGAAAACAAGAAAAAACTTGATAAGTAGGGAAGCCTTGGTAGCGGGACTGGGGGTGGACCAAGCTGACCCTGCATCGAATTAATCATTTCTAAAAAAAATCGGTCCATTTCTTACTTGCGCCGTTTTGGCGTAAATCAATCCATCAAAGGAGGGAGATTATGGCTACTTACGTATTGATTCATGGGGCGTGGCATGGAGGCTGGTGCTGGGACAAGGTGGTTCACCTTCTTAAGGGAAAGGGTCACAAGGTGGAGGCCCCTGATTTACCAGGCCATGGGAAGGA
>JASEIE010000013.1 GCA_030024065.1 Thermodesulfobacteriota bacterium | reverse complement strand
ATCTTCAAAGAGGGTGTTTCCCCAACTAACAATATTGCTGAGAGGGGTATTCGTCCTGCGGTACAATGGCGTAAGATCTGTTTTGGTAACCGTAGCGACAATGGAAGATTATTAACCGCTCGTCTTTTGACAGTAACTCGCACCTGCCCCTTGCAAGGACGAAACCCCTTTGAGTTCCTTGTAGAGACTATCACTTCTTACCGTTGTGGTAATCCTGTCCCTTCTCTAATCTGCTGAGGGGGGAGGTGAACTATTACGAATATCTTAGCAAAAAAACAAAGCAAGGGATATAGCTTCCTTTACGTTTACTATAGTAGCGTTCTAAACAAGATACCTAAGGAAAAACCCAATTTACGATACGATAGGGAATTTATTTCATATACGATAGAGAATTTATCTCATATCCCGAATTCGGTCGAAAGTTGACAGATTTTATAGAGGATGTCAAGCTTTTTTTTAAAAGCTTTTTTAAAAAAGCCTTTTTTAAAAAATCCTCAACACCCCCTTAACCTATTAACTTCAAAAAGGATTTTTATCCCTACTTCTTATGGCGGAATTTGAGTAACAAATTAATATTGTGGCAATTTCAGGGTGGTTCGCATATTTATTTTCGCATGGGAAATTGCCCCACCCTTGACAGGGCAACTAAAAAAGGCTATCCAAAAATGAATCGAATGGGGAGGTTCAATGTTACAAAAATATCAGGATATCCTTGATGACCTAAAATCCTATCTCGAATATCTTAAAGGGATGGGGATTGAAAGCCTGCCTGTCTCTGAACCAAGACCCGCTGAGGCTTTTCAACCTCAAGTTCCAACCTTAGATGAAATCCGGCAAGAACTCGGCGATTGCCGCCGATGCAAGCTTCACCGCATGCGAAGAACGATCGTTTTTGGGGAGGGAAATCCGAAAGCAGGTTTGATGCTCATTGGAGAGGGCCCTGGTTATGATGAAGATATTCAGGGGAAACCCTTTGTTGGAAAGGCCGGTCAACTATTAACAAAGATTCTTCAGGCCATAGAGATTCAAAGGGAGGAAGTCTATATCGCTAATATTATCAAATGCCGCCCTCCCCAGAATCGAAACCCTGAGCCCGACGAGATAGAGAGCTGCCACCCTTTCCTCCTGAAACAGATCCAGGCCATTCAACCCCGTATCATCTGTGCCTTAGGAACTTTTGCCACCCAGACCCTTCTTAAGACCGATGCCAAGATTACCTCCCTCCGTGGAAAGGCCTATGACTTTTCAGGCATCCAGATCTTCCCAACCTATCACCCAGCCTACCTCCTGAGAAATCCTGAAAAGAAGAGAGAGGTCTGGGAGGATATGAAACAGATTGCCAAAGCCCTGTCAGGCCAATCATGAAGGTTGGTTTTACACCCCATTCATGGGCAGAAGGCGATAGTTGAGCTGAAACCCCTTTTCGCTCAAGGTATCCAGGATCGCGGAGGTAACCTTACTTACCAACAAATCGAAAAGAGAAAACTTCTTTTTAGGGTAGAGGATAACAGGTTTCCCCTCGATTCCAACCATCTTGGCGGTAGTATCGATGGCATCCTGAAGATTTCCAATCTGATCCACCAGTCCCAGATGTTTTGCCTGTTCTCCGGTTAAAATTCGACCATCCGCAACCTGAACCACCTTTGAACGATCCAGTTTCCTTCCCTCTGCCACTGCCTGAATGAATTGCTGATGGACATTGTCGATGACCGACTGGATAATCTTCTTCTCTTCAGCGGTCATCTCCCTGAAAGGGGATCCGATGTCCTTATGTTCGCCGCTTTTCAATACCAACCCCTTGATGCCGATCTTCCTGAAGAGTTCTTCGATGTTGGTGAATTCCATCAACACACCGATAGAACCCGTGATCGTCCCGGGATTGGCAACGATGAGGTCAGAGGCAGAGGCGATATAGTACCCTCCAGAGGCCGCTACAGAGCCCATGGAGGTGATCACTTTCTTTTTTGATTTCACCTTCAATACCTCCCGATGGATCTCCTGTGAAGGCCCTACCCCTCCACCGGGAGAGTCAATCCTCAAGATGATGGCCTTCACCCCCTCATCCTCCTCGTACCGATGGAGTTCTTCGATAATCCCGGAGGAATGAGTGATTACTCCCCGGATTTCTACGACAGCAATCTTATCTCCAAAGGCAAACTGAGTTGAACCCGATTTTACGACATATCGCCCAATAATGAAGAGAAGGGCAAAGAAGAAGGCCAATAGTCCTGCGATCACCACCAACCCCACCAGGATCCTTTTCCGTTTCATAGATACCTCCTTACTCGCTATATGTAGAGCGGCAAGCGATTAGCGTCTAAACAGGCGATATTCGAATGGTCTCAAAGGGTGCGACCTGAAAGACGCGAATCCATTTCATTTTAACCAATTCAAGGATGGCCAGAAAAGTGACGACGATCACCCTGCGAGAGGCCTGCTCAGGAAAGAGGAGATGAAAAGGAAGGCTTCGGTTCTCCTTTTTGAGAAGAAGAAGAATTTCCTGAACTTTATCCTCCACACTGAGACGATCTAAAATCACCTCATGGAACGACTCCTCCCCTGCCCTTTCCAGAACCTTGCGAAAGGCCTCGATGAGATCGAAAAGCTTCACCTCGATTCTCTCCTCTTCCGGCTCCTCCTTTTGGTCCGGGGCCAATCGAATGAAGACATCCCGATCCAGCATAGGCCTTTTCACCAAGTCTGTCCCTGCCATTTTGTATTTCTGATATTCCAGCAGCCTTCGAATCAGCTCTTCTCTGGGATCTTCTCCTTCTTCCCCCTCTTCTCCGGAGGGCTGGGGAAGGAGCATCTTCGATTTGATGTGGAGTAGGGTCGAGGCCATCAGGAGATATTCCCCTGCAATGTCAAGATTGAGGGTCTTCATGAATTTGAGATACTCCAGGTATTGCTCTGTAATGAGAGCGATGGGTATGTTAAAGATGTCCAGTTCATTCTTCTGGATGAGATGGAGCAGAAGGTCGAGCGGACCCTCAAACATCTCTAATCGTACGGTATAGGAAGATTTTTCTTCTGAAGTGGAGTCGTCTGCTGTCATCATTCCATTCCACGGGCCCTGGAGAGGTATTCTAACTCATCCTGCCGGGTGCTCACCTGTTCATCCAGTCTGGCTTTCAGGAGATCGTCCAGCCCCTTTTTAATCGAGGGTCCTGGCTTGATCCCCAATCTTACCAGATCAGCGCCTCTTAATATCGGTTTCGTGTCTTTGAGCTGGGTGAAGTAGAGTGAGATATATTTCTGCGTGGCCACCTGGGTCGTCTTGGCCATCATAAAAAGCTTTACTTCAGCGGAAAGAGGATCGAGAACCGTATAGACCTCTGACCGCTTTGGCTCCATGCTCGCATTGATCCAGGAAAAGATCTGAAGCAAGGCTTGATCCGCCTGGCGTTTTCCCTCGACCGCTCTCCTCTTCATTTTTTCGTTCATGGCCAACCGGTCGCATACCTCCACCCTCTCTCCCTCCTTGAGGGAGTCGATAAAGCCATAAAAGTAGATCAGCCATCGTTCGTATCTCTCCTCAAGGAAAAGGAGGTCGAACCATGAGATGACATGATGGATTCGTTCGAAGAGGCTGATCTTCTCTTCGTCCAGTTTGAGATCGGGATGGAGAAGATGGAAGAGGTTGAAATCTCTCATTCTCTTCAGGGCGGGAACGGGATCTCCTTCCTGAAGGATGAGGATGAGTTCGGAAAAGACTCGTCCCCCCGAGAGCCGATCCAGAAAGCCCATCTTCATGGCATTCTTCATCAGATTCTGAGTATGTTTCCCGATCTCGAACTTCAATCGCTGTTCAAAGCGAATTGCCCGGAAGACCCGCGTAGGGTCTTCCACAAAGGAGAGATTATGAAGAACGCGTATGGCCTTTTCCTTAATGTCTTTCACCCCTCCGAAAAAATCGATCAGTTCCCCGAAGCCCTTTGGATTGAGCTGGGTGGCCAATGTGTTGATCGTGAAGTCTCTCCGGTACAGATCCGCTTTAATGGAGCTTTTTTCAACGGTGGGGAGAGCAGCCGGGGAGTCATAGACTTCTAAACGGGCTGTTGCCACATCAATTTTCAAGCCATCTGAAAAGAGGATGATAGCGGTCCCAAATTTTCTGTGAGTCCGAATTCGGCAGGGGAATCTCTTTTCAAACTCTTCCGCGAGACGGATCCCGTCTCCCTCCACGACGATATCCACATCGAAGTTTTCGACCCGCATCAAAAGGTCTCTGACGAACCCCCCAACGGCAAAGACCGAATATCCAAGGGCATCCCCTACCTTACCGAATTCAACGAGCAGGTTCTGGATCCTATCCGGAAACCGTTCTTTCATCAATTTAGAGATCATCTTTTTCCGGGCATGGAGGGGTTGACTTTCCTTCACCGATTTCATCATCTCTTCCTGGAAAACCTGCATCACATCGCCGGTGGTGATGATTCCCGCCAACCGTTCCCCCTCGATGACAGGAAGAAGGTTCTGATTCTGCCCGATGACCAGTTCCTGAATTCGAGAGAAAGGGGTTTCGGGAGAGATGGTGGAGAATTCGGTGGTCATATATTCCCTCACAAGGGCATCCTTTAATCCATGGTGGATTGCCCTCTCTACCACTTCTTTTGAAAGAAGGCCAATCACCTTCCCTTTTTGAAAGACAGGAAGCATATCGAGGTGATATCGCGTGAGGACCTCGCCTGCCTCCTCCAGGGTCCGATCGGGTTCGATCGTCTTGACCGGATAGACCATCAGATCTTTGGCCAACTTTTTCGGTCTCACCGTCTCTCTCAATATCCTGAGCAGGTGTCCATGGGCTTCGATTATGGTCATCCCTTTTATGGTCGCCGAGGCTGCTGTAGGGTGTCCGCCCCCTCCGAATTCAGCGGCGATTTCCGAGACTTTCACCTCTTCGATCCTGCTCCTGCCGATTAAATAAATCCGGCCTTCCATCTGAACGAGGACGAAGAGGACATCAAGGTTCTCCATATCCTTCAATTTATGGACAAGGATGGCAATATCCCCGACATAACGGTCAACAGAAGCCTGCGCGATCACCACATCGATACCGTGAACATCATATCGGGTTGCCGATTGGATCAGATCATTGAGCAGAAAGACCTGCTCCGAGGTAAGCTCTTTGGTAATCACATTCGATAGAATATTGAGATTGGCCCCTTTTCGTACCAGGTATCCTGCCGCATGAAAGTCCTCCTCTCTGGCTGAGGAAAAGGTGAGATTTCCCGTATCCTCATAGATACCAAGGAGCATGACAGTGGCCTCATCCGATGTGATCTCGATCCCCTTTTTTATCAGGAGCTCTGAAAGAAGAGTCACCGTGGCTCCCACTTCGGATATCACTTCGAATGAGCCGTGGATGTCATCCGAGGAAGGTGGATGGTGATCGTAAATATGGATTTCCAAACCGGGCTTGGAGAGGATCTCTGAAAATTTTCCAATTCGGCTGATCTGCCGTGTATCCACCAGAATGAGCTTCTCCACTTCCTGGAGGTCAATATTTTTTACCCTCTCTACTTCGAAGGCATAGAGCGTAGAATGGATGAAGAATTCCCGAAGGCTCCTCTCCTGTGAACCCGGAAAGACCAGGACAGCCCCGGGATAGAGCTTTTTTGCCGCCAGCATGGAAGCCAGAGAATCAAAATCCGCATTCGTATGGGTAGTGATCACTTCCATAAAAATCAGCTTATAGCTAATGGCTGATAGCTTATAGCCCATTTTTTCTTATTAACTATTAGCTATCGGCTATAGGCCATCAGCTAAATTCAGCCTCTTGGATGATATCGCTGATGGATCTTCTTCAACCTCTCACCTGTCACATGAGTATAGATCTGGGTAGTGGAAATATCAACATGGCCGAGCATCATCTGCACGGAACGGAGGTCTGCTCCCCGTTCCAGAAGATGGCTTGCGAAGGAATGGCGGATAAGATGGGGAGTGATTCTTTTGCGAATTCCAGCTCTCCGGCCATAGGTTTTGATATTCTTCCAGAACTGTTGCCGGCTCATCCGTTTTCCTGAACGATTGATAAAGAGAAAGGGGGATTCTCTCCCTTTTGAAAGGCTTTCACGGGCTTCTTCCAGGTAGCGCTGGATCCATTTCATCGCTTCGCTTCCAAGGGGGACGATCCTCTCTTTCGACCCCTTTCCGTAAAGGAGGACATACCCGGCCTCCAGATTGACATGATTGACCGGAAGTTGCGTCAATTCAGATACCCTCATGCCTGCTGCATAGAGTATCTCCAGCATCGCCCGATCTCTCATTCCCAGTGGAGTTTTAATATCAGGTTGTTCAAGTAATTGTTCCACCTCTTCCAAAGAAAGGATTTGCGGTAAGGTCTTGGTGATCTTTGGCGATTCGATCTCCTCTGCCGGGTTGCCATGAAGGATGCCTTCTTCATTTAAAAACCTGAGGAAGGTCCGAATGGAGACCAGGTTCCTCACAATGGTCTTGCTCGAAAGACGACGCCTTTTCAAGACGAGAAGGAAACCTCTGATATCGAGCTTAGAAATATCTTTTATTTCCTCAACCCCTTTTCCCCTCAGATGATCCAGGAATCGATTCAAACCGTGGTTGTAAGCCTCGATCGTATTCCTGGAGAGGCCTTTCTCAACGATGAGATAATGGAGAAATCGATCCAATAGATGATGCATCGTCATCCTTCTCCAAAGGAGGGGAGACAAAGAAAGAGCAGAGGAAAGGGCGCCTCTGCTCTATTGAAATGAAGAACTTTTTAGTTTCTTATCAGATGCCTGTGTGACCAAAGCCTCCCTCTTGCCTCCGGGTAGTGGGTAGATCGTCCACTTCCACCAGAATTGATCTAAAAGCACGGGAGATGACCATTTGAGCGATTCTCTCACCGTTTTTGATGGTAAAGGGTTCCTCGCCAAAATGGATTAAAAGGACGCCAATCTCACCGCGATAATCAGAGTCGATCGTCCCGGGTCCGTTGACAATACCAATTCCTTTCTGGATGGCCAACCCGCTCCGGGGTCGAATCTGACCCTCATATCCTTCGGGAATGGCGACGGAAATCCCTGTCGGGATCAGCTTCCTCTGTCCTGGCATGAGGATGACTTCCTCTTCGAGAGAAGCGAATAGATCCATGCCAGAGGAACCTTCGGTCATATATCGTGGAAGGGAGACAGGATGCCCCTTCTTTAACCGTCTGATATAGATCTTTATCTGTTCCATTAAACTCTTTGTAGCAGGTTTTTGTCCAGACCATTTCCGTCCATGGGCCCAAGAACGGTGAGACAGAAGAACTGGTCGTCGAAGATATCTCTGGCCAAGTTTTTAATCATCCCTTCATCCACTTGATCAATGTCTTTGAGGATCGAGTCAACGAACTGATGAGTTCCAAAGTAGATCTCATTCTTGGCCAGCCGGGTCATTAAATTGTCGGAACTCTCAAGGCTCAGGAGAAGATTCCCCTTCATCTGTTCTTTAGCTACCTCCAACTCTCCATTCCTAAAGGGTTCTTCCTTGAGGCGATGAAACTCTTTGAGGATGAGCCGGATGACTTCCTGAAAGGAACCCTCCTCCGTGCCCGCATAGACAACAACCAATCCGCTGTCGATGTAAGTAGGGAGATACGAGTATACGGAGTAGGCCAGGCCACGGTTCTCCCGGATCTCCTGGAAGAGCCTTGAACTCATTCCTCCCCCTAATATCGTATTCAATAGATAGGAGGCGAATCGGAAGGAATGGTTATACTGAAGTCCCAGGGTGCCTAAACAGAAGTGAACTTGTTCCAAATTCCGTTTCGAGAGATGGGTGGTTGAGATCGAACGTGGTTTCACCCTCTCCCTGATCTGATCCGACTTCGGGATTTGGCCAAAGGTGGCTCCGATGCGGTCGACCACCTCCTGGTGCATGAGATTTCCAGCGGCGCAGATGATGATCCGGTCCGGCTGATAATTCTTTTTAAAAAATTGGCGGATCTGATCCCGATGGAAGGATTGGATTCGTTCCGTCGTTCCATAGATCGGGAAACCGAGAGGGTGGTCTCCCCAGCAGGTTTGGTTGAAAAGGTCGTGGATATAATCATCCGGCGTATCTTCCACCATCTTGATTTCCTGAAGGATGACCATTCTCTCTTTCTCCACATCCTTCTCATCCATGAGGGAATGGAGAAAGATGTCCGAAAGGAGGTCGATGGCCAGTGGTAGGTTCTTATCAATGACCTTGGCGTAAAAACAGGTATATTCCCTGCCCGTGAAGGCATTCAATGTGCCGCCCACCGAATCGATCTCCTTGGCGATGTCAAAGGCGGTTCTCCGCTCCGTCCCCTTGAAGACAAGATGCTCGATCAAATGGGAAATTCCATTTTCATAAGGTTGTTCATCCCTGGAGCCTGTGGTAACCCAGACGCCAATGGAGACCGAATTGAGGTAAGGTATTTCCTCGGTGATCACCTTGATGCCGTTATCCAGAATGGTCTTCTGATATCCCAGTTCACCTGCCCCACAGGCTGATTTTAGGGCATATGGAGACTTCTTCGGATGAGCTATTTTTTCATTCAATCTTTTCCCTCCTGCTTCGCCTCTCTGAGGGCTGCCTTTCGACTTAACCGGATGCGTCCCTGTGGATCGATATCGATCACCTTAACCAGAACCTCATCCCCCTCCTTCAAGATATCGGTCACCTCTTTGACATGATAGTCTGCCAGTTGAGAGATGTGGACCAAACCGTCCGTACCCGGGAAGAGTTCAACGACGGCGCCAAAACCGAGGATCCTCTTCACCTCTCCTTTATAGAGGCCGCCCACCTCCACTTCCTGGGTGAGCTTTTTGATGATCGCGATCGCTTTTTCAATCCCCTCAAAATTAGGAGAGGCCAATTTCACAGTTCCCGAATCATCCACATCGATTTTGACACCGGTCTGTTCGACAATGGACCGAATGGTCTTCCCTCCCGGTCCGATAATATCGCGGATCTTCTCCTGTTTGACCTGAATCGTGACAATCCTCGGTGCGTGGCGGGAGAGATCTTTGCGGGGTTGTGGGATGGTCTCCTTCATCTTCTCCAGGATATAAAGTCTCCCTTCTCGAGATCGTTCGAGGACATGGCCTAAGACCTCTTTCGATATTCCCTTGATTTTGATGTCCATCTGAATGGCCGTGACCCCTTCGGCGGTGCCCGCCATCTTAAAATCCATATCGCCAATATGGTCTTCATCTCCAAGGATGTCGGAGAGAATGGCTTCTTTCCCATCTTCAAGGATCAAGCCCATGGCAATCCCAGCCACCGGCGCCTTAATCGGAACCCCGGCATCCATCAAAGAAAGGGTTGCTCCGCATACGGTTGCCATGGAGGAGGAACCATTCGACTCCAAAACTTCCGATACAATTCGAATGGTATAGGGAAAATTGTCGCTGGATGGAAGGACAGGGAGAATAGCCCTTTCAGCCAAAGCCCCATGGCCAATCTCCCTACGGCTGGGCGATCTTAACGGAGAGACTTCACCGGTACTGAACGGAGGGAAGTTGTAGTGAAGCATAAACGATTTATAAGTTTCTCCCAACAGGGAGTTGATCTTCTGCTCATCTTCAGAGGTGCCAAAAGTGACCACCGCCAGAACCTGGGTCTCTCCGCGGGTGAACAGAGCGGAGCCATGGGTTCTCGGAAGGATTCCAACTTCACAGGAGATGGGACGGATTTCCGAAAGCCCCCTTCCATCAACCCTCTGCTTCCTCTCCAGGATCAACCCTCTCATCAATTTGCGATCGATATCCTCAAGGGCTTTCTTCACCGTCTTCTCGGGGATCTCATCTCCGGCCCCACATTCCTGAAGTGTAAGTAGAAGGATCTCTTCCAGTCTCTCATGCCTCTTCGTCTTTTCTGGAATCTGGTGGGCCTCCAATAATCTCTCCTGGGAGATCGCCCTCACCTTTTCGTAAAGGGACTCCTCTGGTTTCTGGAGATCGAACCCTTTCGACTTCACGCCACAGGCCTCTCTCAACTGTTTCTGAAGGTCGATGATGGGTTTAAGGGATTGATGACCGAATAGAATGGCCTCCAGAATCTCTCCCTCTTTCACCTCCTTCGCGCTTCCCTCCACCATAATGATCGCATCCTCGCTCCCGGCGACAAAGAGGTCGATATCACTCAATTCCAATTCAGCAGGAGTGGGGTTGAGGACATGCTCCCCATCGATTCTTCCTACTTTTGCTCCTGCAAGAGGAACATCGAACGGGATATCGGAGAGATAGAGAGCGGTGGAAGCCCCGATCATTCCCAGGATGGATGGGTCATTGTCCGGGTCAGCGGAAAGGACGGTGGCGATGATCTGAGTTTCGTTATAAAATCCTTTTGGGAAGAGAGGCCTCAGAGGCCGATCGATAAATCGGGAGATCAGGATCTCATGATCGGTCGGTCTCCCCTCCCTTTTAAAGAACCCCCCGGGAATTCTTCCCGCCGCATAGGTCATTTCCTGGTAATTTACGGTGAGAGGGAGAAAATCGATCCCCTCTCTTTTTTCATCCGATGTCACGGCTGTGACCAGGACGACCGTTTCTCCATACTGAACCACAACAGAACCACTGGCCTGCTTGGCCACCTTTCCCGTTTCTATGGAAAGGGTTCTTCCGCCGACATCGATTTGAAGCTTCTTTGTCATATTCTGATTCACTCCTTTATCATTGACTTCATTTTTTAAAAATTGAAAGGGTGCCCTACCTCCGCAGACCTAACTTCTCGATGACCGTTCTATACCGGTCTACTCTGTTCTCTTTCAGGTATTTGAGGAGTCTCCTCCTCAGATTCACTAATTTCAGCAGGCCCCTCCTGGAGTGATGATCCTTTTTATGAGATTGAAAGTGTTCTGTCAGATAACGGATCCGCTCGCTGAGAAGGGCGATCTGAACCTCGGCCGAACCTGTGTCTTTTTCGTGAGCCTTGAACTGTTCGATGATCTCTTTCTTCTTCTCCTGCACCGACGCCATGAAATCCCTCCTTTAAATTAGATGTGATCTTCCTTCGGAAATCTTTTCTCATTGTTAAATATTCTGATTGGACGGAGAACAACCTTCTCCGGATCGGCTTTTTCGATCTCTCCCCTTTTGAGTTCAGACTTCAAAATAGCCACCAACTCGTTTTCAGGAGAGGACATCCTGAGCCATTGACCCTTTTCAAAGGCCGGGAGAGGTTGTGCATTGAGATCCCTCACGACCATCTCCTTCCCATAACGGACTTTCTTCACCATGCGCTCATCTCCGATCACCTCTGGGAGACCAGACAACGCTTCTTTCAGAGGGATGAGATATGAAAGGAGGAACTCTATTCCTGAAAGACCTCTGAGCTTTTCAAGCGCAATGGCCTGTTTGAGCGTAAAAGGACCACTCCGGGTTCTTCTCAGGAAGACGAGATGGGCGCCACAACCGATTTTCTTACCGATATCCCTTGATAGGGTTCGAATATAAGTCCCTTTTGAACAGGAGACCCTGAAACGGACGCGCGGGAGATCGATCTTCTGAATTTCAATATCGAAGATTTCTACCTCCCTCTCTCCTCTTTCGATCTCGATCCCTTTTCTGGCCAGCAGATAGAGAGGTTTCCCTTTCACTTTGACAGCAGAAAACATCGGGGGAGTCTGCCGGATCCTTCCTGAAAAGGTCACAAATATATCCCTGATGATTTCAGGCGATACCCCTTCCATGGACCCTCTCCATACGACCTCCCCTGTCAGGTCGTCCGTCGAAGTTTCCTCTCCCATCTTCATCACGGCTTCGTACTCTTTCGGATCGTCTTCGAGAAAGGGGACCAGTTTCGTTCCCTCATTCATCACAATCGGTAGAACCCCTGTGGCAAAGGGATCAAGCGTTCCGATATGGCCTGCTTTCTTGATGCCAAATCTGGCCTTAATCTCCCTCACTACATCGAGGGAGGTCATCCCTTCGGGTTTATCCACATTGAGAAGGCCGTCAATCTTCATCCTTTTCCCTCTCCTTCTGAAGGGACTGTAAAATTTCTCCAATATGGATAGCATACTCGATCGAAGGGTCGAATTGGAAGATAATCTCAGGAGCATATCGTAAGTTCACTCGCCTGGCTAACTCTCTGCGGATATAACCTTTTGCACTATCGAGACCCTGCATTGATCTCCCCCTCTCCTCGATGGATCCGGACACGCTATAATAGATCCTGGCCAGGCGACAGTCCTCGGTCACCATTACCTTCGTGATGGTGACAAAACCAATCCGGGGGTCTTTGATTCTCTTGACAAGCATCTCAGAGACCTCTTTTCGAATAAGGTCTGCCACTTTTTCTGAGCGTTTTCCTTCCATAGCCTAAAAAATAAAAGTCTAATGTCTGATGGTAAGGGTAACCCTGCCTACCGCAGGCAGGGAGGCCCGTCCTGTACCATGCTAGGTTCAGGGCCCGTTTCGTCTGTCGTTGTCGAAGCTCGTACTCGCCGCGCAAGCGCTGGCGCAGCGGGTCGAGGCTCGCATATGGATACTGGATACTCGAGCTTCGTTTTTTGAGCTTCGTGCTTCGATACGAGCGTCGTCACCGTAAACCACTTTCTTTTTTTGTAACCTTAACCGATTGACCCTAAACGATACGGGCTTCGTAACCGTAATCTTAACCTTATTTAGGTCATCAGGCTCATACGGAAAGGATCTCCATCTCTGTATGAATCAGTTCAACGAGGTGCATCTTCTCGATGAAGTCAATCACATGATCCAGACTGGAATTGATATGCCGCCGGTCATTTCCAACGGCACAGATTCCAAGCTGTCCCCTCTGCCAGAGATCATGATCCCCCACCTCCGAGATGGCCACATTGAATCGATGTTTCACCCTGTCGATCATTTTTTTGAGGATATGGCGCTTCCCCTTCAAGGAATGATTCTCCGGGATCCGAAAGTCAAGCCGGCATATTCCAACGACCATCTCTCTCTCCTTCCCCATTTGATGAAGGAGTCTATTTCAGGATTTAAGACAAACGGGGTTGAATCTCCTCCATCTCGTAGGACTCAATGATATCGCCCGGCTTGATATCATTAAAGGTTTCTATCAAGATCCCGCATTCGAGACCCTGAGCACACTCTTTCATATCGTCCTTAAATCTTCTGAGCGAGGTAATCCGGCCGTCATAGATGACCATATTGTCCCGCAGGAGTCTTGCATGGGAACCCCGCACCACTTTTCCATCGATGATCAAGCTTCCTGCGATCGTGCCCACTTTCCGGACATTGAAGAGCTCAAGCACCTGGGCCCTGCCCAGAATATGCTCTTTGTAGGTAGGCTCGAGCAAACCCTCCATAGCCTTCCTGATATCGGAGATGGCATCGTAGATCACCGAGTAGGTCCGGAGGTCTACACGCTCGTGTTCGGCAAGGGATTGAGCTTTTGGACCCGGTCTTACATTGAAGCCGATGATGATTGCATTCGAGGCCGAAGCGAGATTCACATCGGTTTCTGTAATCCCGCCAACCCCGTCATGGATGATGTTGACCTTCACCGCTTCGTTGGAGAGTTTTCCTAATGCCTCCTTCATCGCTTCAATCGATCCCTGTACATCCGCTTTCATAACGACATTGAGCTCTTTGATCTCTCCTTTTTTAATTTTTTCATAGAGCTCTTCCAGAGAGACCTTGCTCAGCTTCGAAAGCTCTTTAGCGCGGATCTTTTCCTGCCGGTAGAGGCTGATCTGTTTGGCCATCCTTTCTTCCGAGACAACGATGAAGGTCTCTCCAGCCTCCGGAACGTCGGTGAAGCCCAGCACTTCGACCGGGGCAGAGGGTCCGGACGCTTCGATCTTCTGTCCCTTATCGTTTAACATGGCCCTCACCCTTCCATAATGGGAACCCGCAATAAAAACATCCCCTGTTTTCAGGGTGCCTTCCTGAACCAGAATGGTTGGGATCGGACCCCTCCCCTTATCCAGCTTCGCTTCAATAATAATCCCTCGCGCAGGTTTGTCAGGGTTAGCTTTCAGATCCAGGATCTCCGCCTGGAGAAGGATCAGTTCCAGCAGTTCTTTAATCCCTGTCTTCTGTTTCGCTGATATTTCAGCATAGAGGGTACTGCCCCCCCATTGTTCAGGGAGCAGATCATATTCTGCCAGATCCTTTTTCACTTTTTCCGGATTGGCATTCGGTTTATCGATCTTGTTAATGGCCACAAGAATGGGAACCTTGGCTGCCCGGGAATGATCGATTGCCTCTTTGGTCTGTGGCATGACGCCGTCATCCGCAGCCACCACCAGAACAACCACATCCGTCACCTGGGCTCCCCTTGCTCTCATAGCGGTAAACGCCTCATGCCCGGGGGTATCAATAAAAACCACATGCCCGTTTTCCAGCTGGACATCATACGCTCCAATATGCTGGGTGATGCCTCCGGCCTCGCCTTCCACCACCTTCGTTTTACGAATGGCATCCAAGAGCATGGTTTTACCATGATCGACATGACCCATAATGGTGACCACCGGTGGCCTGGGTTGCAACTGTTCAGGACGATCCTCTCTTCTTTCCAATAAGTCCTGACGTTCGATGGAGACCCTCTCCACTTCATACCCGAACTCACTTGCCACCAGAGAGGCCACATCAGCATCGATGTGTTGATTAATATTGGCGAGGACGCCGATATCCATCAACTTTTTGATCAAGTCCCCTCCTTTGACGCCCATCCTTTTAGCGAGGTCTCCAATAGAGATGACTTCAGTGATTCGAATGATTCTCTTGATGGGTTTGGGGACAGTGACCTCTGTCTTCTTCAGTGACTTCAGAACGATCTTCCTCTTCATCGGTCTAAACGTTCTGATTTCCACTCCAGCTTCTTTTCCATGCTTCTCATCTTCTTCGCCCCCCCCTTCTTTGAACATCCTCTCCTCGATGAACCTCCTCTTCTTGACCACTCCTTTTTTCTTCCCAGTGAAAGGCTTCTCTCCCTCAGGGAACGCCTCTTTCGATTGAAATTTCATCTCCGGTTTTTTACCCGGGATCTCCATCGGTTTCGTTTCCTTAGTCCTCTTCTCCTGCTCCGCCCCCTTTGCCGTCTCTTTGAGAGTCACACGGGGGGGGACGATTCCTTCAACCTGTTTCGCCGGAACCGTCTCTTTCGCCTCAATCTTCACTTCGAGGGTGGATTCGGGTTTCTTTCCCTCCAAGGGTTTCCGCGCGGGTTTCTCCTCCTCCAACGCTCTCTTCTCGGGAGTTTTTCCCTCTTTCCTGGTCTCCTCTCTCGGAGTCACGACTTCGGGTTTGACCTCAATACTTATTCCTACGGCTATGGGTTCTGAAGTCATCTGCGGGGTGGCCGGGGTGGTTACTGGTGCCTCCAGGCTTCTCGTCCTTCTCCGTATAACAGTGGGTTTGACACGCTTCTCAACGACCTCTTTTTCAGCATTCCTTTCGATGATCCTTTCATCAGAAGGGGAGACCGCCTTTTCAGCTGGAGCGGGGTTTTTATCTTTAACTTTCAGCCCCATCCGTTTCAATTTCAGAATCAGCTTATCATCCTCCATCCCTACTTCCCTTGCAAGGTCGAGGACCTTCACTTTCCCCATTCCTTTCCTCCCTTATGCCGTTCCTTCCATTCGGTAAAAGATCTCTTCCCTCAAAGATTAATTTCAACGGCCTGGCCTAAACGGTTCTTTCTCTTCGCCATTTTTAAACAGGATGGGTCCGGACAGAGATAGAACCCCCTAGCGTCTCGATTCTTCTTTCCATCCGGCAACACCATTGCGTCAGCCGTCAGGGTGAACCGTACCATCTCCTTCTTCATTCTCCTTTTTCTGCATCCGATACACATGCGGATCGGGATATGTCCCTTCTTACTCATTCCTACTGCTTTCGATATAATGCTTGGCCGATTGGATCAATTTTTCGGCCCTCTTCACACCGATTCCCTGAAGGCTGGAAAGCTTCTCCACATCCGTTTTTAAGATATCCTGGATGATTTGAAAACCATGGGCCTTCAATATCTCCGCAAGCTTCTTTCCGACTCCCTCAATACGGTCGACAGGGTCCAGAGCAGGCCCTCCGTCAGCTCGAATATCTTTTGGGGTGCCGTCTTCGTTTCCTTCGGTCTTGAGCGTTCGTACTGCGCTTTCAACAATTTCTACAGCTTTCTCTTTTTCGATTCCTAAGACTTTGGCCAATTCTTCCGGATCGACCTCTGATAGTTCATTGATCGAACGAAATCCCTCATTATAAAGGACGCGGCTGCCCACATCTCCAATATACGGAAGACCCTTAAATTTTTCAAGGATCTCGCCGGAGATCTTTTCCATCTTCGATTCGCTCTTAATATCGATCTTCCACCCTGTCAATTTGGAAGCCAGACGGACATTCTGTCCCTTTTTGCCGATGGCCAAAGAGAGCTGATCATCAGCGACGACCACTTCCATATGACGGTTCCCCTCATCGATATAAACCCTTGAGATCTTTGCAGGTGCCAGGCCACTGCAGACATACTTGGCCTGATCCTGAGCCCACGGGATAATATCGATACGTTCCCCTCGAAGTTCCTGGACCACATTTTGGACCCTGGAACCCTTCATGCCCACACATGCTCCTACGGCATCGACATCACGGCTTGAGCTGTAAACAGATATCTTCGCCCTCTCCCCGGGTTCCCGGGCTGCACTGATCACCTTGATGATCCCCTCGGAGATCTCCGGCACCTCCATTTCAAACAGTTTGATGATAAATCCCGGGTGGGTTCTGGATAAAAAGATCTGGGGTCCTTTGGCATTCTTCTGGATATCAAGGATATAGGCTCGAATGCGTTCTCCTTGACGGTGGACCTCTCCTGGAATCTGTTCTTTGTTTAAAAGGAGCGCCTCTGCCCTTCCAATATTGACGTAGAGATTCCCTTTCTCCATCCGTTGGACCGTTCCACTTGCGAGATCTCCCTTTCGGTCTTTAAATTCATTATAGACATTCTCTCGTTCAGCGTCTCGGACCTTTTGGATGATCACCTGTTTGGCTGTCTGGGCGCCGATTCTGCCGAAATCAGTATTGAGTTTTACCCCCAAACTGTCTCCGACCTGTACCTCACTGTCCAACTCCCTTGCTTCCTCAAGAGAGATTTCGGTCGATGAGTCGTTTATCTCTTCGGCAACCTGCTTAAATTGAAATAACTCCACCTCTCCGATTTCTTCGTTGTAGTGGACCTCAATCTCTCCTTGGTGTCCATATTTCTTTCTGGAGGCAGTCAGAACAGCTTGTTCCAGGGCTTCGATGATCACCTTCCGGTCGATCCCTTTATCCTTTCCCACCTGATCAATCACATAATTGAGATTGGTTGGCATCGTTGCCTTCTCCTCTTTAAAATTCTAATTCTAAATTGGCCTTTGCTATGCTGGAGAAAGGGATGCGGAATACTTCTCCGTCACTTTCGATCTCAATCCCTTTATCTACCATTCTTAAGAGTCTCCCCTTAAACTGTCGTCTATTTCCAATCGGCTCAACGGTCTTAACACTGATTAAACGGCTTTCATACTTCATAAAATCCTTTTCAGTCTTTAAAGGCCGTGTCAACCCGGGAGAGGAGACCTCCAATGTATAAAAGGCATCAATGAGGTTCTCAACATCCAGGATTCTTCCAACCTCTCGACTGATCCGGGTGCAATCATCGACCGTTATTCCTCCCTCTTTGTCAATATAGAGGCGAAGGACCGATCCTCTCGTTTCTCTCCGGTATTCAACCCCCACCAATTCTATCCCGTCACTTGAAAGAATGGGATTGACTATTTTTGTGACCCGGTCTGTAATCTCTTCCGTCATCATTTTTTCTTTAAAAGAAGAAACTTTAAAAAAAAAGCGGGCCGTAAGCCCGCTTTTTCAGCAGACCCAATTATCTAAAAAACTTATACAACAATTTGATTTTAAATGCAAGAAATTTTTTATGAGAAAAAAGCATACTCCCTAAAAACCTGCCGGGTTTCTGAAAAAGTAAACCCCGTTAGAAATTCCAGCGGGGCATTAAACCCCGCCGGAATTATTCTGAAATGTAACCCCACGGCAGCCGCCGGCCCAGGCTCCGCCCAAGAGGGGCTTCTGCCCCGGAGGGAGGGCCTCTGGCCCGGAGGGAGCAGCGGGGCATTATTTCTAACGGGGTAAAATAATTGTCCTGAAGTGAGAATTCAGATTTTTTCGGCTACCATCCTTGGCAAAGCAAAACAGCCGCAACGAGGTCAGGTTCCGAAGGACGACTTCTTGAGCACCCTGCGATGGAGAAATCAAACATCCTTCTTGAGAAAAGAGGGTTGATCCATACCCGAACTCCGGAGGGATTCCACCTCTCTGCTCAACCTCTCGATCATTTTCTCGTTCCGGCGAAGGGCCTTTTTAAGTTGAAAACGCTGGTAAAAATCACTGATTCCTCCGATCAATACCCCCAGAAAGACGGAGCAGAGGATGATCAGAAAGAGAGGGAGTCTTGGCAATTCCCAGTGATGGTCTTTAAGGGGATAAAGGCCAAAACGGAGGCTGACCTCATCTCTGTTCTGAAGGGAGAAGAGGATGGCAAAGACAAAAAGGATCATGATCAGAAGAGTTTTTGCCCATTTCACTTTTTTTCCCCTCCTTTGTGCCTCTTTCTTTTCTTCATATGATTCCTAAAGGCAGAATGAAGTTTCTGATAGGTGTTCTCCAGGTATTCAGGAATGATCTTCGTCTCACCTAAAATCGGCATAAAATTGGTATCCCCTGCCCAGCGGGGAACGATATGGAAATGGATGTGGTCCTCCCCCGCTCCACCCACCTCCCCTATATTGACGCCAATATTGAACCCTTGCGGGAAAAGGGAGGTTTTTAATGCCTGGATGGAAACTCTTAAGAGATAAAAGAGTTCTTTCAATTCAAGATCGTTTAGATGCTCAAGGTCGATGGAGTGCCGCTTGGGAATGACCATGAGGTGACCACTGTTGTATGGAAATCTGTTCATCATGATGAAGGCATATCTCCCTTGATACAGGATGAGATTTTCTTCATCTCTGTCCTCCTTCGGTTTTCGACAGAAAATACACCCTTTCTTTTTTTCTCTCAAAATATAATTCATTCTCCACGGAGCCCAAAGATTTCTCCTGGGCTTCTCCCTTCCCCTTTTCATTCAAATCCCTTTCTTTCGTTTCTACCTTTGGAGCGGAGGAAGGGAGGATAAATGGGCTTCTGATAAGGAATCGTATCCATCGAAAGCTTATGAAGTCAATTTCTGATTGAGATAGAGATAGTCTTTCCAGGAAACTGGAGTTTCTTCGATCCCAAGGCTCATCGCTAACAAGGGTATCCAGATGGGAGCTTTAGGTTTTCTGATCAGTGACATGCCTGCCTCTTCAGGTGTCCTTCCTCCCTTCTTGAGGTTGCATGCTGAACAGCAGGTCACCACATTTGTCCATTCGGTCTGCCCCCCCTTGGACCGGGGGACCACATGATCGTATGTCAATTCTTTATGCTCAAAAGGGGTTCCACAATATTGGCATATCCTCCTGTCTCGTACATAAAGGTTCTGCCGGGAAAATTTGACGATGGGTGTTCTTCTCCTGATAAGTCGGTTTAAACGAATGACGGCTGGAAGGCGAATGGCAAAACTTATTCCCCTGATTACCCGTTCATATTCTTCGACGACCTCAACCTTGCCGAGCATGACCATGATGATCGCTTTCTTCCATGTCACAACCCTCATGGGTTCGAAGGTTGAATTGAGAAGTAAGGTCCACTCCATAATCTAAAATCTAATGAAAGAAGATAATTCCCTTTGAATTTTGAGGATATATACCGATTTTTAATCCAGTTGTCAAGTATTTTTTCAGGGCTCGATCCATCCAGAGCGGGCTTTAAAAGAGATGGGAATGCCCCGCTCTCTAATGAATATTTTTCATTCTCTTAACAATCTGCGTCACTCCTAAGAGTTCCATTTAAAAGAAATTTTTATCTTTCAGGATATTAGCAAGTCATTTTATATAGTTATCTGATTACGATTTGTTTGGCAAAGAAATTGCGGTTATTTATATTTCATGATTAGTTTATCACATATTATTCAAACTATTTCTTCTCTTCTCTTTCCTCCTCTTCTTTTTATTCCAATCCCTGTCTTTGTATCAGATAGGGTCCATGATAGATGTCCATTTCAACGGTTTCAGAAGTTAGGTTCAATGAGGTGTTTAAAAGAATGATAAAACTGACAAAAGAAGGGACATTTGCCAATCTTTACTTGCTGAAGATCCATTTCCTGATAATCAAATTAGTCGTCATTAAGGGATTTTCAACCTGGTTCATGAAGATTTCCCACTAACTCTATTCTTAATCACCGTATATCTATTCTAATATAATGAAATCATTGACAAACGATATTAATTCTGGTATTCTACCTATCAACACCCCAAAGGAGGATACTTATGAGAATATTAAAAAGGATGTTGGTATTATTTTTAGCTATCCTATTCATTACAGGAGGAATTTACTCGAGCGGATTTGCCTGGGAAAAATGGAAAAAAGATGATCCAACAACCGATGAGTGGATGATGATCGATATTCTGATTGCAAGGCCACTTGGAATTGCAGCGGGTATTCTTGGAACAGGTTTTTTTATCCTCTCGCTACCTTTCACCATTCCAACGAAAGGGGTGGAGGAGGCAGCAGATACCTTTATAAAGAAACCCTTTAAATTCACTTTTTCACGAAAATGTCCTGATGAAGATATGTAGATGTTAAAACGTTTACCAGATTTCCCGGGCTTTTATCTCTTCCTTTAATTTCCGATGGCAAAAGGGACAGGGTTTACCCTCCTGCAAAAGCATCTCTTTCATCATCTCGATTAATTCCCCATCTTCTAAAATCTGTTTGACAATATGAGGATGGGGTTTCCTGTCGTATTTACGATAAGGAAAGCTGCTTTTTCCGCTCATGTGATTGACTCCTTTGAAAATATTATAATCCCTCTCGCTCTTTTTGACAAGGAAATTCAGATAGAATTTGCAATCCCTCAGTTTCGAATGCTAAATCCTTACGGCAAATATGTAACTCAGGGCTTTAGCCCTGATTCATCAGCCCTGAAGGGCTGAGTTACAGGTTACGGTAACAGTCGGTCGCCCCATAACTGAGGGATTACTAGAATTTGCAATTTCGGTATTTCAGAATACGGGGAAAATGGAAAACTTACTTTGAAAGGGATGTCAAAAAATCTCTTAGGCGGCTCAGGTCTTCAGAAGAGATATCAACAAACTTCAAACCTGTACGATAATCCCCCCAGTCCTTCTCGAGGTGAATGTCAATCCAGATCACCTCTGTTATCACTTCGATGGTATTCAAGTTAAATCCGGAAGAGAAAAAAAGTTTCAGTTTAAGGGATTGTCCAACCTCCATCTTCTCCGGCAGATAAACCAATAACCCGCCTTCACTAGCATTAAGTGTCCTACCGGTATGGCTGGCACTGGAGTGGATTGGATAATACTCTATAGGCAAGTCGATCGAAAAACGTGGATATCTTCTCCTTTCGATATTGACAATTCCAATTCGAGGTTTTGGATCTTTTCCTTCGGGTTTCATTCGGCCCCTTCACTGAACAGAAAGGAAGAAGTCATCCACTCACTCGCCGGCTAAAATGGCCTTCGTCCCTTATCGTTGATATCGATGGGTTTCCTCCATCTGGAATTGGTCATTCAGGAGCTCTTTCAATTTCCAATGGTCGTCATCCAATATCTGTATGAAACTTAAACCATACTGGTAACCTTCCCAGTCCTCCTCCCAGTGAAGATCTTTCCAGATAATTTCGGCCAAGACTTCAAAATTGGCCAATTCGAACCCTTTGGGAAAGAGGACGGCAATATTTAACTTTGTACCGATGGTTATGCTCTTAACGGATTGGACGAGAAGTCCTAATTCACTCGCATTGACGACTAATCCTCCATGGGCATAGGGCGCATCCATCGCCCGATATTCAAGGGGTAAATCCAACATCTTCCGTTGAGATTTTCTTCTCTCTTTCATCCCAATCGACTTCTCCATCCAGTTCCTCCAGCTCACCTTTGGTTATCGAACAATCATTCCTTTTTCTGATGGGTCCGAATCGAAAAAGAGTTTCGGGCAGAAGGCATCAAAGGAACAACCTTCGCACTGCGGTTCAACCGGAAAACAGTGTCCCTTTTCTTCCTCCATTCCTAATCGGGTCATCGGCTCCTCGATCTTCACCGGGTCGTCAGGAAAAGCTGCCCTGGCAAAGGATTGGATCTTAAGATCTCCCATCGAATTTCTACCTTGATAGTAATCGAAAAGGGGATTTACTATTCCTAACCGGGAAGCCACTCGATAAAGACTTCCTCCTATATAAACGGGAAGATTTGAAAAATCAATTCGGAGGACCTCGGGAATTCCTTCCCGGATGGACCGGAGAGCCCATCGAGAGTTCCGATCACTTATATGAGGGATGATCCTTATCAAACGATCTAAATCCTGGGCATCCCATTGCCTTTTCTCTAGGATTCGATGTGCTACCTCCTGAAGTTTTGGGATGGCCCTGAAGAATAATTCCCTCCATGCCTCTCCTAAGAAAAAGGAGGTCCCTTCGAGAGATGGGATTTCTTCAAATGAGAGGTTCTCCTGAAGGATGAACTTGAATACTTTTTGAGTGTTTTCCAGTGCTTTTGCTGAGTGATTGTCTTGATTGAAACGGGCATAGGTCAGTATGGTCAAAAGAGAATGATAGGGGCTTTCAACCCCGTTTTCCACCATAAGATTTTCAAGCCAGATCGTGAAGGCATCCTGATGCCTTTGATGATAGACCTCAATCCATTTTCTGAATTCTTCCATCCAGGGATAAAACAGGGATTCTTCTTTCTCTTCCTTTTCTGAAATGGCAGGATGCTCTTGCAGGACTTGAGTCAACCCCTCCTGGAAAGGGGTATCAGGCTCAACTTCCGGAATATTCCCCATACGATCCTCAGAGGATAAATCGGGTTGGAGATTTTCTTCCCTTTCGGACTTCTCATCTTTTAGGATAGATGGGGCCTCCGGTTGGTGGGGTTCCTGTTCCAAGATTATTTCGAATCTTTGCTCTTCCTGCGGATCATCTCCTTCAAAGAGGCTCAGGGTTAAATCTTCGTTTTCTTCCTCTGTTTCTTCCGCTGTTGTTAAAGGCCCCTCTTCTATCCCTGACAAGGACATTTCCTCTGATCCCCTCTCCAAATCTTCCTCCTCTCTCTCCTGTTGCGCCCTTTCAAGAAAAATTGGAGTTTCAGGTTCGGGGGTTGGCAAGGCCTCTTCGGATATCCTGCCAGCAGAAATGGGTTGTTCCCTTTTTTCAATTTCAGGGATATTTACTTCCACCCATTCCCTTTTCTCCATTCTATCTGCTGCGGGAATCGGATGGCCTGATGCATTTTTAAAACCGATGGAAATTTTATTTATAGAAAGGTTCTTTTCAAAAATGACTTTGAAGGGTGCAGATCTTCCTGGGGGAAGGGGATTGATAGGAAGGGAAGCTTCTTCAAAGGTGATCAATTCCCCAAGTTCGTCGAAGAGTTGAACTAAGACCCAGGCATCAAAGAGTTCTTCATGAGATATATTTTTAACCCTTCCAATGACATGCCATTGTCCACCGGGTGACTTCCGAAGACAGGACGACTCCAATGCGAACAGGCTGAGAGCTTCTCCTTGAAATTCGAGAACGATTGGAGCCAAAACCCTCTTTCTTTCCACAGAGACGGAGGCTCCGAATGATTTAAAGGTGATGGCTAACATTTCCGCTTTTTTAAAGGCGAGATCTTTTTTAATGACAATAGGGCAACGGTTAACGATCTTTTTTAAAAGGGAAGCGGGTATCCCATAATTTTTTGAGATCTCCTGGCAAAAACGGGTTCTTTCCTCCACCGTATCTTCCCCGATGTGATGGAGGATGACTCGATATTTATCCTCTTCCTGATCTATTCGATACATGACGCCTTTATGAATATGTACAAATTTGAGGATCGGTCCTTGACCTTATTGAGAAACAGGCGAATATAACTCCTTCATCTCTTTTGATCTAAGGGACACCCCTATTCTGAAAAATTTTTCAAAAAAGTTCAAGAGATTTTTTTCTAAGAAACTTAAAGAAGAGTTTTTTTGAGAAAGTGAGGAGAAAAGACGGTCAGAATGGATGGTTAGCAAATGATGAATCGATGATCTTATCTCTATTTTCCGATCTCTTTTAGGAGATTCAATAATCTGGCAAAATCTTTCTCTTCAATTTCCAGGAATTCCAAACCGTATCGATATTCTCCCCAGCTTTCCCTCGCTGCCAGATCAGACCAGACCACTTTTGCAATCGCCTTGATCGTATTGAATTCCAATCCCTGAACATAAAGGATTTCAATTTTTAATACCGTTCCCATCTCCATTCTTTGAGGCAGGTAGACAAGCAATCCTCCTTCGCTGGCATTTGCCACAATTCCGCCATAGGTCTCTTTGGCCTCGATCCGGGAGTAATCGAGAGGGAATTCCACGGTATATCTGGGGTGCCGCCTCTTCTCTACGGCCAATACACCCATCTTTCTCTCAGGAGCAGATTGGCTATTCATAGGCTGGTTATTCATATTGGAATTAATAGTTGCATTTTTAATGCCATTAATTCAACATCCATAGGAATAGGATAGAACTGTTCAAATTCTGATCACCTTGTTGACGTTTTTTGAAAGAATTTATCTTAAAGGCTAACCTGCAAATATGATACCAATTTATTAGAATTATATGGTTTTGGGGGAAATGCCATCAAGCAGGGATTGAATGGAACGAATTCTTCTTTTAAAAAGAAGGGTTATCGGATATTTATGCAATATAACCTTTTTTCAGGCACTATGAAATATTTTCACTGTTTTATCCATTCCGGTTTTGCCTTATAGAGTTCCGCTTCTTCGGGTATCTTTTTCTCAAGCATTACTCTGGCTTCTTCGATTTGACTTCTATAACGATCCATCTCCTGTTTTATCTGGTCTCTTTCCTTACGTAGATTATTTCTCTCAGCAGTGCTTTTCGAATCATTGATCCTTTCGGTTAATTCGTTATATTTCATTCTTGAACTTTCAGTCTTCTCTTGAGCCATCTTCAATTTTTTATTCCACTCTCCCACCCGATTCTTCCAGTATTCTTCACCCCTTCCTAACTGGTCTCTATAGACATCTTCCTTTCTCTTCGAAGATGGATCACTCTCTATTTTTATTTCACTTTTTTTTTCAGACATTCCAATTTTTTCGGCTTTAGGTCTGTACTTATCAGGGATTTTAGTCATATCATCAGTAAAATGGACGCCCCCTTTATCGTCCACCCATTTATAAACCTGGGCGAATCCAGGAGTTGAAATAAAAATGGACAAGATGATAAGGAGAACAATTTTCATATCGTTCTTTATTTAAGCAAATCCTGTGCCAAAAATAATTTGTGATTTGATTTTTTCTTTTTATTCTGTTATAATAGATATGGCTAGTGCATCAAACCATA
>JASEIE010000139.1:6611-9886 GCA_030024065.1 Thermodesulfobacteriota bacterium | reverse complement strand
GGAAAATCCTCATCGTTTCACCTCAACCTCATCCGATTCGGCAGATCGATGTGCAGGGCCAAGCATCCCCAATGCGAAGAGTGCTTCCTTGCAGAGGAGTGCCTCTATCATTCACAATAGGTGGTAAAAAAGGCTTATCCACTCAAACGGTTATGGGTGACGACGCTGGTATCGAAGCACGAAGCTCGAAAAACGAAGCTCGAGTGTCCAGTTTCCATATCCGAGCCTCGACCCGCTGCGCCAGCGCTTGCCTGCCGCGACGGTGCGCGAGCACGGCGGGCGCGGCGAGTGTCCCGCTGGAATTTCTAACGGGGTTTACCACGATGACTCTGCCTCTCCGATTATAAAAGGCCTATTCTCAACCGATTGATCCTCCTTCAGGAGGCAAATAACTCTGAACATAAAATGAAAAGGAGTGAGTAGATGATCACCATATTTTTAGCCACGGCTCTTCTGATCATCGTATCGATTTCCCTCAGTCTCTACAGGGGAGTGGTCGGACCGGGTGTATTTAATAGGGTCGCAGCCGTAAACGTCATCGGAACCAAAACGATCGCCCTCCTGGTCATCCTGGGATACTATTTTGAAAGGCCCCTCTTCTTTGATATCGCCATTCTCTATGCCATGTTAAACTTCATCGGCACGTTAGTGTTTGCCAAATACATCGAAAGAGGTGATGTATGTTCTTAGTCAATGTGATCGTCACCCTCTTCCTGGCGGGTGGCATCTTTTTTTTGCTCGTGGGTTCAATCGGATTATTAAGATTTCCTGATTTTTATACGCGACTGCATGCCACAGGGAAGTGCGACACCTTAGGGGCAGGGCTGATGATTCTTGGTCTCATGATCTACCATATTTTTCATTATTCTGATCTCCCTCTGGTCCCGGTGAGGCTCTTATTTCTCATTTTTTTCATCTTTATCGCCAATCCCACTGCCACCCATGCCATCATGAAAGCGGCCTATCGAACAGGGGTGAAGCCCTGGAAATTAGGGGAAGAGAGACGATGAATCAGGGAGGGAAATGGTTCGGGTTCTTCATCACGTTTGGCGTGATGTTTCTCTTTTGGATCCTTTTATCCGGTCTTTTTAATGCCTTTCATCTCATCGCCGGTGGGATCTGTAGTGCACTCGTTGCCTTTCTTTCCCATGACCTCCTGGTGAAGGGAAAGAGCGATAAAATCTTGTTGAAGTCTTGGAGGCTCTTCCGTTATATTCCCTGGGAATTATGGCAAATCGTACTGGCAAATATTGATGTCGCCTACCGGGTCTTACATCCGAAAATGCCCATCGACCCTTGTGTCATCGAGTTCGAAACGTCTCTGAGGGGAGATTTCGCTCTCGTCACCCTCGCCAATTCCATTACGTTAACACCTGGAACCATCACGATCTCCGTGGAATCCGAAACAGGGAAGTTTCAGGTCCATGCCATTTCAAAGGAATCCGCAGATGGACTACTGGTGGACCAAACAATGCAGAGAAAAGTGGCCGATATCTTTATGGAATCGTAGTAAACCCCGTTAGAAATTCCAGCGGGCCTTCGCCGCGCCGAAGTGGCTCCAGCCACGCAGGCGGGGCATTAAACCCCGCCGGAATTAATCTGAAATGAAACCCCGCAGCAGCCGCTGGCCCAGAGGGCCTCTAGCCCGGAGGGAGCAGCGGGGCATTATTTCTAACGGGGTAAAAGGAGAGACCGAGATGACCATGTCTATCGACATCGCTCTGTTATTTCTTCTTGTCGTCATAGCCATTGCCGCCGTTAAAATAAAGGATCTCCTGAGCGCCACCCTATTGCTTGGAGCCTATAGCTTTCTCATGGCCCTGATCTGGGTGGGGATGCAATCCGTGGATGTGGGCTTCATGGAGGCCACGGTGGGGGCCGGAGCGACCACAGCCTTCATGATTGCAGCCTTGGCAAGGACGACCAGGTGGGAGAAAAAATGAAGAGGCTTAAGGCCACTGCGCTCATTTTAATCGTCTTGCTCTGTGCTCTTTTTATTTATGTGGCCGAGGATATTCCTGACTTCGGTGACCCCAATGCTCCTGCCATTAGATATGTGAAGCTCTTCCATATCGATGCCGATCCGTTAGAAAATGTTTTGAACCAGGGGGGGATTCCAGGGACATTAACCGACGCATTAAAAGAGAGGAAGTTTCCTCTACCCTCCAGGGCGGAGAAGACCCCCGGCGCAGAGAACGATTGGGACGTCTTCGTTCCAAAGGAAGAGGCTTATTATCCAAAGGAAGAGAAGTATTACTGGATTAAGAAAGAGGGGGATCAACTCCACGTATACCGTTATGCCTTTGTCGTCAGGTGGATCGAAAAAGGTTTTAAGGAAACGGCTGTTCCCAACATGGTCACCCATGGTCTCGCCGATTATCGGGGTTATGACACCCTGGGAGAGACCATTGTCATATTTACCGCAGGGGTATCGGTCATCCTTTTATTAAGGAGGCGAGGCCGGCTATGAACCAGAGAAGGGAAAAAGGGAATGTGGTCGTCGAAACCGCTTCCCGCCTCATGATCCCCTTTATCCAGTTGTTTGCGTTGTATGTGATCACCCATGGATCGTTGGGACCAGGGGGGGGATTTCAGGGAGGTGTTGTCTTTGCCTCCACCTTTATCCTATACACTGTCGTTTTCAATATCACCCGGGGGAAGAAGCGATTACCTGAATCGGTCAATACGGTGTTGATCTCCGCAGGATTATATATTTATGCAGGCATAGGTCTGTTGAGTATCGTCTTCAGTTGGGGGGCTGCCCAGTATTTGAATTACGGCTTTATCCCCTTCACCTCTCATTTTGAAGAGAACCGGGCCCTGGGGATCGACCTGGTCGAAATCGGCATCGGGATCACCGTAATGGCTGTTATCACCTCCATCTTTTTCGACCTTGCAGGAAAAGAGGAAAAGGAGAGTCAGGAGTAAGAATCCCGATGGCAGAATGGCTGATGACGGAAATATTCACAAAATACAATTACTGGGTCTCGATCCTTCTGATGTTCATCGGTTTTTATGCCATCATCACGAAAAAGAATTTGATCAAAAAGATCATCGGCCTGAACATATTTCAAACAGCTATTTTCCTGTTCTTTATCTCCCTGGGAGTGGTTAGAAAAGGGACGGCGCCGATTGTGAGCGAAGAGATGATCCGCAAGGGTTACACTTATGTAAACCCATTGCCCCATGTCCTCATCCTGACCGCTATCGTGGTCGCAGTAGCAACCACGGCTGTCGCCCTCTCGCTGATTATCCGGTTGTATGAAGAATACGGG
>JASEIE010000139.1:0-6513 GCA_030024065.1 Thermodesulfobacteriota bacterium | reverse complement strand
GTAGCAACCACGGCTGTCGCCCTCTCGCTGATTATCCGGTTGTATGAAGAATACGGGACGATCGAGGAAACGGAAATCATCGGAGCCATTAAACGAAAGGAAACGGATCAAGATCATCCAGTTTTTTAAATCCTTCATCCCATGATAGGTCTTGTTGAACATCTCCCCATTTTGACCATTGTCATCTCCCTGTTTTCCGCGTTTACCATTCTCATTGTTGGATGGTTCAATAAGAAATCCTGCGTCTTCATCACGATCCTGACTCTGATGGCCCAGTTCATCATGTCCGTCTTAATCCTCACCCACGTGCTTGATCATGGCCCTCTCCATTACTGGCTGGGAGGATGGAAACCACCCTGGGGGATTGAATTGGTGGTGGATCCATTAAACGCCTACATATTAATCATCCTCCTCTTTCTGGGGTTTGTCTGTGCCATTTATTCCAAGAGCAACATCGAGCATGAGCTGCCTGAAAAGAGGGCCTCCTTTTACACCCTCTTTCAACTCCTCATCGCAGGGCTCTGCGGCGTGACGATGACCGGCGATATATTTAATATGTTTGTCTTCATCGAAATCTTCTCCATCTCCGCCTATGCCCTGATTGCCGCAAGGGGAAAGATCGCCCTGAAGGCGAGCTTCACCTACCTGATCCTGGGATCCGTCGGCACCTGTTTCTTCCTACTGGGGATAGGGTTTCTCTACTCCATAACGGGTTCCCTCAATATCCACGACCTTTCCATTCTGCTGCCCCCCTTCTATGGAAACAAGGTGGTGAAAGCGGCCTTTGTCTTCTTCGTTGTGGGATTGAGCATCAAAATGGCCCTTTTCCCTTTTCATACCTGGCTTCCGGATGCCCATGCCTTTGCGCCCGCAGAAATCAGCGCCATGCTCTCCGGCATCATCATCGAGGTTGCCACCTATGCTTTTATCCGCGTCGCTTTTTCCGTATTCACCGTGCCGTTCCTCAAGCTCCTGCCTGTCTTTGATATCCTCTGCTGGGTCGCTGTCGCGGCGATCATCATGGGGTCTGTGATGGCCATCACTCAGGTCAATCTGAAGCGGATGCTCGCCTATTCGAGCGTCGCCAATATGGGCTATATCATGCTCGCGGTGGGTCTTTCCATGTCAGCAGTGGAATCTCCATGGGGGGGACTCAATCCGGCCCTGATGCATATCGTCAATCACGCCCTGATGAAAGGTTGCCTGTTTCTGGCGGCGGGAGCATTCATCTATAAGGCGGATTTGTGGCACATCACCGAGTTTCGGGGATTGGCGAGAAAGATGCCTTATACGTGTGCCGCTTTCGTGCTCGCAGCGATCTCAATGATCGGGATACCGCCCAGTGTGGGATTCGCCTCAAAACTCTACATCATCTTGGCCTCCATCGAGACAAGAAACTTTTTCTTTGTCGCTGTGCTGCTGATCAGCTCCCTCTTGAACCTGGTTTATTTCTGGCGGGTCATTGAAACGATGTACATGAAACAAGAAGGAGACGGACACCACTCTCACAGCCTTCATGGGACGAGAGAGGAAATCCCACCTGGCATGTTGATCCCCATCCTCCTCTTGTCCTCTCTTTGCATCGTGATGGGCGTCTTGTGGCTGGCCCAGGTTCCGATCCCGATGCTCGATCAGGTGAATCTCATGTTTGGGTTAGGTAAGATCCCATGACAGGAACTGTGGAATCCCTGAGACCCGTATTGGCTCTCGCATGCCCTGCGGCTGCGGCCGTCCTCATCCTGCTCTCCAACAGGCGACCGAATTTAAGGGAAAGCTGGACCTTGATCGCAAGCCTGCTCCAGTTCGTCGTCATTCTCTCCATGGCGCCCATGATCTTACGGGAACAGATAATTGAGTATACCCTCTTGACCGGGATGCTTCCAGGGGTCAATTTTGGATTTAAGGTGGACGCCTTCGGCCTCATGTTCGCCATGACCTCTTCCTTCCTCTGGATCCTGGTGTCCATCTTTTCCATAGGTTATATGAGAGCCCTGCAAGAGCACGCTCAAACGAGATATTACTTCTGCTTTGCCCTGGCGATCTTCGGTGCAGTCGGCGTTGCCCTCTCTGCCAATTTGATCACACTATATATCTTCTACGAAATCTTGACCCTCTCCACCTATCCCCTGGTGGCTCACGAGGAATCGCCCGAAGCCCTCTTTGCGGGCCGGAAGTACCTTGCCTACCTGCTGACCTCAGGCGTGTTTTTGCTGGCTGCCATCGCCTTAGACTATTCCATAACGGGAACGACCGACTTCAACCCCGGAGGTCATTTAACGCTGGCTTCCGCCTCCCGGCCTTTCTTGATGATCGTCTTCCTTCTTTTTCTCCTGGGATTTATGAAGGCCGCTTACATCCCTTGCCATTCCTGGCTCCCCACGGCCATGGTCGCTCCCACCCCGGTCAGCGCCCTGTTGCATGCGGTTGCGGTCGTCAAGGCCGGTGTTTTCGGAATTGTCAGGATCGTGTGCTATGTGTATGGAGTTGACACCATAGGGGAACTCGGGTTAGGGGTGATGCTCGCTTCGTTCGCCGCTGTGACGATGATCGGCGCTTCTCTCTTTGCGCTTGCTCAAGACAATTTGAAAAAGAGGCTAGCCTATTCCACGATCAGCCAGCTCTCCTACATCATCTTCGGCGTTGCGCTATTGAGCCCCATGGGCATCACCGGAGCGATGCTTCACATCCCCCTTCATGGACTTATGAAGATCACCCTCTTTCTCTGCGCAGGCTCAATTCTGGTCGCCTCAGGAAAGAAGAATATCAGCGAGATGGCGGGGATTGGACGAACCATGCCGGTGACAATGTCTGCATTCACCATCGGGGCCTTTGGAATGTCTGGAATACCGGCCACGGCCGGATTTATCAGCAAATGGTTCCTGGGATTAGGGACCTTACAAAACGGCAATCTTATCTTCCTGGCTGTACTCCTCATTAGCTCCCTTTTAGACGTCGTCTATTTCTTCCCGATTGTCTATACGGCATTCTTCGGAAATGCGAAGGGGACGGATTCGAATTGGAAGGGAAGTAAGAAGATCAAGGAAGCCCCATTATTCATGATTATCCCGCTGAGCATCACCGCTCTTTTTTCGATCATCATCTATTTTCCAAACCCTGTTTCGGAGGCCTTGCTCCATATGGCGAACCTCGCCTTAAGCCATTGAGAGGAAAATATGAAAGGAACGATGAAACACCTGTTTCGAATACTTTATATATCCCTTTTTTTGAGCATTCTCGCTGGCTTTGGGGTCAACTTCTATCTGTCTCCCCATCATTACTTTGTTTGGGAGAATTTGCCGGTTTTCAGTGCGTTGTATGGTTTTATCGGTTGCATTCTGATCATCCTCGGGTCAAAGGCCTTGGGACATCGCTGGCTCCAGAAAGAAGAGGACTACTATGATAAACCTGAAACCATCAGGAGCAGAGATTCATGATTGATTGGTTCCATCCCGGCCTGATCTACATCCTTGGATCCGCTTTGATTCCCTTCTTCAGGGGGACGCTCAAGAAGGTCTACCTCCTCTTCATCCCTGCCCTGGCGTTCATCAACCTCCTGTTGATATCGAAGGGGGTATTTCTCTTAGAAGGGAAAACCTGGTCTCTCTCTTTCTTAGGCTACGATCTCGTTCTGGGCAGGATTGACCCCTTAAGCACTGTCTTCGCCTATGTTTTTGTTATCGCATCCTTTTGCATGATGCTTTTCGCATTACATGTCAAAGAGGATGGGCAACATATCGTAGCGTATCTTTATGTCGGAAGCGCCCTGGGGGTTGTTTTTTCAGGCGACCTTCTCACCCTGTTCTTCTTCTGGGAAATCATGGCCTGGTCCGCTCTCTTCCTCATCTGGTACCGGAAGACCAAAGCATCCTTCGGGGCCGGCCTGCGATATATTCTCGTTCACTTTTTCGGTGGGGCCTGTTTGCTGGGAGGGATTTTCTTGCATGTCCAAACCACGGGTTCGATTGCTTTTGAAACCTTTCAGTGGGGAGCAGGGCTGAATTGGACGAATCTGTCCTCTTACCTGATCCTCCTCGCCTTTATCATCAATGCCGCCGTTCCTCCCTTGCATGCATGGTTGCCGGATGCTTATCCCGAAGCAACGGTTACTGGAGCAGTGTTCTTAACCGCCTTTACCACAAAGAGTGCGATCTATGTGCTGCTCAGGGGTTTCCCGGGCGCAGAACTCCTCATATGGTTAGGTGCGATTATGGCGGTATATGGTGTGGTATTCGCAGTGCTTGAAAATGATATCCGGAGGCTATTAGCCTACCACATCATTTCCCAGGTAGGTTACATGGTCTGCGGGGTGGGCATGGGGGTCGTTGGCACGCCTGCTGGAGAAATGGCGATCAATGGCGCCGTGGCCCACGCCTTTTCCCACATTCTCTATAAGGCCCTCCTTTTTATGGGCGCTGGCGCCGTCCTTGAGGTGACGGGAAGGAGCAAACTCACCGAATTAGGGGGAATCTATAGGTATATGCCCATTACTTTCCATCTCTATATGGTGGGAGCCTATTCGATCTCAGGATTCCCTTTATTCAATGGATTTGTGAGCAAGACGATGGTTGTCCAAGCCTCTGCGATGTGGCATCTGCCAATCATATGGTTGATGCTCGAAGGTGCTTCCATAGGGACTTTCCTTTCTGTTGGTCTAAAACTTCCCCGGGGCATCTGGTTTGCAAAGGAGAAGCCCGTATGCGATACAAAGGAGCCGCCCAAGAATATGCTCGCTGCAATGGGCATCACTGCATTTTTATGCCTTCTTTTCGGTGTATATCCAAAAATACTTTATGACTTGCTCCCCTTCCCAGTCCACTATGAACCCTATACATCTGCCCATGTGATTACAATGTCTCAACTCCTCCTATTCACATTTGTAGCATTCTGGCTATTTAGGGGAATGCTTCATGGTAAGCCCACTATTACGCTCGATACGGATTGGTTCTATCGAAAAGCTGGGGAGAGAATTATATGGTTTTGCGAGAAACCGTTGATGGCTTTTGCCAATTTTCTGGACCGGATTGTCTTGGATATTGCAGGGTTTGTTATCTGGTTCAGCAAAAATCCTGCGCTGGCCTTTGAGATAAAGAAAAAAGAGATGGTCTTGGCGGGTAAAAGGCGTCTGGCAAAATCGGGGTGCACAGATGTATGCGAACGAGCACTGGAGGAAGAGAAGAGAAAATACCCCGGGGAGCTACTGGGATTGACCCTGGGGGCCTCTTTAATCCTGATCCTTCTTTCTTTGTTCCTTTATTTAATTTTATATCTGTTCGCCATTCCTTAAATGCCGGCCCGCCTTCAATCCATTCGGGATACCATTTTCCGTGAAGGAAAGAGTCGGCCTTCAAAAGATATCCGCAGAGAAGATGTAGATCTCCGCATCCTTATCTTTCCAGGCGCTGGAGGGAAGGCCTGCCTTCTGGCAGGTATGCTCCAAGAAGGTCTTCCGATCCCATCCGTACTCCGTAGCAACCTGCGGAAGAAGAAGGCCGGAGAACCGTCCCTTCTTGATATAGATCCCGTGCCTTCCAACTTCGATCTCTCCAACATCGGTTATCTTCTTAAGGGGTGTCAAAACAGATATCTCAATCTCAAGGTCATGAAGCTCCTTCTCCGTCACCGGCGTAAAGCGGGGATCCCGGAAGGCGGCTGCTTCGGCCATCTCTTCGATCGTCTGATGAAGGGGTCCACGTCCCTCGATATATCCGATGCATCCCCTCAACTGACCTTTTTTATGGAGGGAGACAAAGGCTCCCCGGTTCTCTCTTAAAGTCGGTGAGTCTATCTTAAATTCAGGGACGGGCTTGCCTTTTGCCTTATTCTCGATCACTGTCTTTGCAATCTGATGGAGTGTCTTCTTCTCCCCTTCGTTTAACCCCAGATCAACACCCACTCTCTTATCTCCCTTCATCTTCCCTTCTCCTCCTGCTGCCTTATAAAAGAGGGCAGCCCCGTATCCCACCACACGGTTTCGATCGCCTGTCACATCCCCGGAGTTGAGATACTTGAGAACCTTTCCCCGGGTTGCTCCTAATGCCTTTGCCGCCAGCATCATCGTGATGACAGGCCCTCCGCCGCAGGCTTCGCATCGGCCCTTCTTTAAATCACGATTCAATCCCTCCGGATCAAACCGTTCAAGATGTCCGAGGACGATCTTATCCATTTCAACGGCTTTCTCGTAGGAATGAAAATGGGACAGGTCTGAACTGGCAATCAGTAAAATATTCTTCCCCTTCACTGTCTCTGCAATCGCTGAGGCCAGGGAATGACAGGTCTCCCAGCTCCAGTAAGGCTCCATTACGATGGGAACGAGTTTAAATGATTTCAAAACGACCTGGAGGAAAGGAATCTGAACCTCTAATGAATGCTCCTGGGCATGTGCCTCCGGAAGGAATTGAATTCCCTTCCATTTCTCCATCATCCTCTTCGATAGTTCGACATCGACGGGGACGAGGCCAAGTGGAGTCCGGTATCCTCCCCGGTCATAGAGGGAGGCGCCTTTAAAGTCAACCC
>JASEIE010000138.1 GCA_030024065.1 Thermodesulfobacteriota bacterium | reverse complement strand
TACAGATTCTAAAAGAGAGACCCCGCCCCTTCCAGGTTCAGCACCCGGAGGGGGCATTTTTTTACCCCGTTAGCAATAATGCCCCGCTTGAATTTCTAACGGGGTTTACCTATTCAGCCCAAATTAAGGGAGCATTTTCCGTAAAAGATGACCTGTATTTCCCCTCCTGACCCTCTAAAAAATAGAGTTATGAATAAATGTGAAAGAGTTAAAGAGGCAACAGCATGAGGGGGTGAATCATTAAAGGGTATACATATACATTATTTAATCTTCCAAAATGGATGATAATTTTTGGTTCTTTCGTAAAAAAGTTGAAAAGCATTAAAGAACAACCATATTACTGGATTCCTGCTTCCGCAGGAATGACGACTTAACGATAGGTGTCATTCCCGTGAAAACGGGAATCCAGAGATTTTTATAAATAATTCAGATAGTTTCCTCTCTGTAAGAGGAATAAACCTATCTCTTGAAATTTACTTTTAGACTTCTTATTTAAATGATTTAAAAGTCTCTTTCAACTTAAATACGAAAGAGGGAAAATAAATAATATTCATCTTAGAAAGGGTGGGGGTTAAAGCCCCATCTTTTCTAACAGGGTATACTTCAAAAAGGGAGGGGATTGCATGATGGCCAGAATCCATATCTCCAATGATCCATCTGGTCGTATAACTGTTTCTTTCCCCTATGACCCTCTCCTCGTTTCAAAGGTTAAGACCATCGATGACCGTAGATGGCATCCTGCCGAGAAAAATCGGAGTTTCCCAAATAGGGACGACATCCTTGAGAAGATTTTAAAGGATTTGGGGATGAAAACGTCCAGATAGACCCTTCCCTGAAGGGGACTGTCCCAGGTTTACGAACTCCTTACACATCCCCTCCCCATCGGAGACTGTGTCGCACTTAGCCGTAGTCCGTTCGTGGTGAGCCTGTCGAACCATGAACGGACTTGCGACACAGTCTCTCGTGGGGGAGGGAGAGGCCCTGCACCACGTAGGATGCAGGACAAAGCCCTGAACTTAACATGGTTCAGGGGAGGGGGTGAAGAAGTTAGAATCGGGCCTGTCCCCGAAGTATGACTTTGAAGACCTGAAGGAACTTGTTACAAGGAAATACAGTTACAAGACCGTAAAAGGTTACAACGGCAGATAACAGAGCGCTTGAGGGTAACACCAAAAGGCTACGCCCTTCTCAAGCACTCGAAACGTCAACTAACTAATGACAAATCCCGGGGGATGTGTTTAAGATTGTCAAATAAGTGGCCGGTCCCAGTAACTCTGAACATCACTGAATTGTTGACAAATCCACCCAATATTGATTAATCTTTTAATGGGTGACCCTCATGGAAAATGAGGCTTTAAAAAACCTCTTGGTTAAAGTGAACGAGAGAGAGATTTTCATCTCCCCTGGCCTCACCCTTTTCCAGCTTAAGAATCAATTCAAACCTGATGCCGACCTGATCATCCTCAACGGTTTTCCAATGGACTCGGATCAACCTCTCAAACAGGGAGATGAGATTGTCCTCATCAGAAGAAGGGAGACCCCTTCTTCCGATGAGTTCGAATCTCTGATGATGGCAAGGCATACTCCCGGGATCCATCAAAAAATTAAAGATTCCGTAGTGGGAATTGCCGGTCTTGGCGGTCTCGGATCGATGGTTGCAATATCGCTTGCCCGTATCGGAGTCGGGACGCTGATCTTGGTCGACTTCGATGTGGTGGAGCCTTCGAATCTCAACCGCCAGCAGTACTTTATTCACCAGATAGGTATGCCCAAGGTAACAGCCCTTGTGGAGAGTATCTCCGGGATCAATCCCTATGTGAGGATTCTAACTCACAATGAAAAGCTCGACCGAAATAATGTGGAAAGGATTTTTAAAGAATCAACTGTTGTGGTCGAAGCTTTCGATCGGGCCGAAGAAAAGGCCATGCTGGTCAATGCCATTTCAGAGAAGATGCCTGAAAAATATATTGTCGTCGCTTCAGGGGTGGCTGGCTATGGAGACAACAACGAGATCAAAACCACCCGGTTCTCATCAAAGATATTCATCGTAGGGGATCAAAAGACTTCCGCCCAACCTGGAGTGGGGTTGATGGCGCCAAGAGTAGGAATCGCTGCCCACCACCAGGCCAACCTTGTTTTAAGAATTTTATTGGGAGAGGAAAAATAACAGTTCGGAGTATTGAGTTCGCCTGCCTTCGCCGAAGCGGCTACGCACAGGCAGGTAGTTCGGAGATATATATAAAAACTCCGAACTCAAAACTACGAACTCCGAACTAAAGTTCTTTCACAAGGGCCACTTCGTCGCAGTCGGGGAATTTGACGCAGTTCAGACAGTCGGCCCAGATCTTGTGGGGAAGAGCGGCCTTATCCACGACCTTGAACTTTAACCTCTCAAAAAAATCAGGCCGGTAGGTGAGAGCGAATACTCTCTCCATGCCTAATGCCTTTGCCTCTTTCAAACAGGCCTTCACCAGTTTTACACCGATCCCTTTCTTTCGGGCCCCCTCCTGAACAGCCAGAGAGCGTATCTCTCCCAGGTCTTCCCAACAGACATGGAGGGCGCAGATGCCAACGATTTTGCGGTTCTGTAGGAATACGTAGAAGTCTCGCAGATGATCATACAGTTCCATCAAGGACCGAGGGAGAATATCCCCACGGGTAGAATAGAGTTTAATGAGCCTCTGGATCTCCTTCACATCTTCCAGTTTCGCTTTCCGGATCATCCTGTTGTCCTCTCCTTAAAAAGGGGACAGGCTACTTTTTGCCTGCGGCAGGCAATCTTCGCCTTCTTAATTAATACCCAAAAAGAATACAAAAAGTAGCCTGTCCCCCTTTTTCATGACTTCCTGGCATTTTCAATCATCTCTTTTGCATGAGCCCGGGTTTTTTCGGTTACTTTTACT
This sequence comes from Thermodesulfobacteriota bacterium, assembly GCA_030024065.1. The sequence continues at coordinate 7,003 of JASEIE010000138.1, read as the reverse complement.
CCCCCGAGCATCCTCGCAATTTCATCCGCAACGGCCTCTTTCTCAAGCTGATCCACGATGGTAAACGTCCTTCCTTCTCTCACCTCTTTTCTCACGCTGTGGTGGGTATCGGCAAAGCAGGCGATCTGAGGAAGATGGGTCACGCAGACGACCTGATGATCTTTTGAAAGTTCTTTCAATTTTTTCCCGACCACTTCTGCGATCGCTCCTCCGATCCCGGAATCCACCTCATCAAAGACGAGAACCTGCCTGCCCCCGATCCTTGCCAGAATCTTCTTCATCGCTAACATCATTCTTGAAAGTTCTCCGCCGGAGGCGATTTTGGCAAGAGGTTTTACCTCCTCCCCCACATTTGGAGAAATGAGAAATTCCACTCGATCCATCCCCTTCGGAGAGAGAGGTGTATCCTCCATCCGGACTTCAAAAGCCGTCTTCTTCATCCCGAGGGAACCCAATTCCTTCTCCACAGACTTCTTCAATTCAGAAGCCACCCTCTTTCTCTCCCAGGAAAGCTTCCTGGCCAGGGCGATCACTTCTCCCTGGAGAGAGCCCATAATGCCTTCTAATTGGTTGAGCCTCTCTTCATTAGAGGTAAACGACCTCAATGCCTTCTCAATCTTCTCTTTAAAATGAAGCATCCCTTCTACGGTCAGACCATATTTCCTCTTCAGCCTTTCGACTTCCTCTAAACGATTCTCAACCTCCTCAAGCCTTGCCGGGTTGATTTCGATCCTTCTCAAATAATTTCTCAGACTGAGGGCTATCTCCTCCAGCTGGATGGAAGCTGTCTCCAGACCTTTTATCACCTCGTTAAGGGAGGGATCGATCGCTGCCATCTCCCGGCCCTGGCGGAGGATGGTCTGAATCCTCTCAACGGTTGAGCCTTCTCCCTCGTAGAGCAATTCTTCAGAGAGGTTGATAAAATCCATCAGCTTTTTGGCATGGCTGAGAATCCTCCGCTCCTCTTTGAGGGCCTCCTCTTCTCCCATTCGAATTCCGGAGGCTTCAATCTCCCTGAGCTGGAAGGCCATCAGTTCCTGTTCCTTTATTCTTCTCTCTTTCTCCTCCCGAATCCTCCTCACCTCTTCGGATAATGAGATATATCTCTCGAAATGTTCTTGAAATTCTTCACGGAGGTCAAGCAATACGCCGAATTCATCCAGGATGTCAATATGAGTCTCTGCTCGCTGGAGGGATTGGTGTTCGTGCTGTCCGTAGACGCTGAGAAGCTTCTCTCCCACCTCGGAAAGCATCCCGAGGGTCACCAGATTCTCATTGATGAAGACCTTCCCCCTTCCTGAGCGGGAGATCACCCTTCTGACCAGGAAGGAATCTTCCTCTTCAGAACAATGGACCTTTGGCGCCTTCTCTTTAATTCTTTCCTTCGCCTCCCGATTGCCGGAGATGTCGAAGAGGGCCTCCACATTTGCCTCCTCTTCGGAACTTCGAATCATCTCCTCACCCGCCCTGTCTCCCAGGAGGAGGTGAACCGCATTGAGGATGATCGATTTGCCCGTCCCCGTCTCCCCTGTGATGACATTGAACCCTTTAGAGAAAGAGAGGTTCAATTCATCAATCAGCGCAAAATTTCTAATCCGAAGGTTCTGAAGCATAACTTATGAGTGATGAGTTCGCCTGCCTGCCGCAGGCTGGGAGTTCGTAGTTCGTAGCAGAAAACGATTCTCTTTTCGAAATTCTTAACTCTTGACTCCGAACTCTGAACTCCTAGCTCCGAACTGTTATTATCTTTCTCCCCATTTTAATTTTTCTTTCAACACTTCGAAGTAATGCCGGTAGGGCGATTTAATCAGAAGGATTTTCCCCTCCGATTTTCTCACCTCGACCACATCTTCGCATTCTAAAATGAATCCCTGCTGTCCATCCAGGGTCAGGTGGACCTCCTGTTGTTTCGATTTCAGAATGGCCCGGACCTCCATATCATCAGGGATCACGATCGGACGATTGGTCAGGGTATGGGGGCAGATGGGGGTGAGGATGATACAGTGGAGGGAAGGGTGGACGATAGGCCCTCCTGCAGAAAGGTTGTAGGCTGTTGAACCGGTGGGAGTTGAAATGATCAGGCCATCCGATTTAAAAGTCGTTAAATACTCTCCGTTGATGGTGGTCTCAATATCAATAATTCGAGCTAAAGCCCCTTTATTAATCACCGCATCGTTCAGCACGGTAAATTCCGCCAGCTTCTCCCCTCTCCGGATGACTGCGGCATTGAGGACAACCCTTTCATTGATAACGAAATCTCCCTCGATCACTCTTTCAAGAACACGATATAATTCCTCGAGAGTGATCTCCGTTAAAAAACCGAGCCCCCCCAAGTTGACTCCGAGAATGGGAACCTCATTTCTTCCTACCAGACGGGCAACGCTGAGAAGTGTTCCATCCCCTCCGAGGACGATGATCATCTCCGCACGGGATGGAATTTCTTCTCGTTTGATGGAATTCAGGTGGGGTCCTGAAAGGGTTGGACTGAGAGACTTCCCCATTCCCTCTTCAATATATACTTCGATCTTTTTGGACCGTAACCACTCCACCAGATGACCTGTAAGGGTAAGAGCCTCTGGTTTATTCTGTTTGGCAATAATACCGATTCGCTTCACCCTTCACCTCTTTTCTCATCTTTGGTAGACCATGACCATTCCCTGCTGTATTGTATACCTGTTTTCAATTTTTTTGAAGTATCAGAGAGATAGGTGGGCATTGATCTAATTTCAAAGATAATATGGGATGATGAAAATGTAAACCCCGTTAGAAATTCCAGCGGGGCATTAAACCCCGCCGGAATTATTCTGAAATATAACCCCACTGCAGAGCAGCGGGGCATTATTTCTAACGGGGTAAAGCTAACGGACTGCTGAAAAACCCCGGAATGAAACTGGTTTCTCGGTATATCTCTTACCTTTAATTTGGCAAATCTTTCAGGCGTGACAAGTTGTGAAGCATGGATCATCAAATCTAAACAAAAATTGAAAACACAGCCATGAGCTGAAAATGGCTAAACCCCGTTAGAAATTCCATCGGGGCATTAAACCCCGCCGGAATTATTCTGAAATGTAACCCCGCTGCAGCCGCCGGCCCAGAGGGAGAAGCGGGGCATTATTTCTAACGGGGTAAAGGGTGATGTCATTCAATAATGGCAATGTTTGCTTCAGCCTCCACCTCCTGGCCAACTGAGACGCACACTTCTTTTATGACTCCATTGATTGGAGCGACGATAGGCATTTCCATCTTCATGGCTTCCAACACAGCCACCTGATCATCCTCTTTCACCTGATCCCCGACCTTTACAGAAACCGATACGATTTTCCCCACCATAGGTACCGTTACCGGTGTTGCCATAGATGCCTCCTCTTAACCATGTTTCTTGCTTTTGATCCGGAATCACAACGATAGTTTTTAACCCAACTTTCGTATGACTCCAAAGATATGATGAAGTTTAACCTTAACCCACCCTCACTTGTCAAGGTTTTTTTGGAAGGGCTCTGAACTTTTAGATTAGAAAAAAGAATTGACATAAAAAGTATATTATTATAATTTATGTGAAAAATTTAACAGCAACATGATTCGGAGTTTGCAATTCAGCCTTACAATGAACCAATCCCGAAATGCTTGAGAGGGGGTAAGCCTATGGAAACCAAATTGATTGGCGTGTTGGGTGCAGGGTCGATGGGGAATGGCATTGCTCAGGTGGCAGCCCAGGCAGGTTATCAGGTGGTGATGAGAGATATTGAGGACCGCTTCGTTGAAAATGGTCTCAAGGCCATTGAAAAGTTCCTCACCAAGAGTGTCGAAAAGGGAAAGATGGGCGGAGAAGAGAAGAAAGGTATTCTCTCCAGAATTAAAGGGACAACCCGAATGGAAGACCTCAAGGATGTGGACTTTGTCATTGAAGCGGTCTTTGAAGATCTGGAGTTGAAGAGGAATGTATTTAAACAGCTTGATGAGGTGATACGATCTCATGTCATCCTGACGACAAACACCTCTTCTATGTCCGTCACAGAGATCGCTATGTCCACGAAGAGGCCTGAAAAAGTGGCGGGGATGCATTTCTTCAATCCGGCGCCACTCATGAAACTGGTCGAGGTGATCAGGGGGCATTATACAAATGACGAGACAACCCAATTTGTCATGGAGATGTCCAGAAAGATGGGAAAGGAACCCGTGGAGGTGAAGAAAGATACACCCGGCTTTATTGTTAATCGCCTCATGATCCCCCATTTTTTAGAGGCCATCCGCATGGCGGAGGAAGGGATTGCCTCCACTGAGGACATCGATAAAGCGGTCAAGCTGGGCCTCAACTATCCAATGGGGCCATTCGAATTGATGGATCTCACCGGTATTGACATCGCGCTTCATGTCACAGAGTATCTTTATGACGAATTAAATAAAGAGAGCAAATGGTCTGCCCCTACTCTTTTGAGGTCAATGATCCGTGCTGGAAAGCTGGGAAGAAAAACAGGAGGCGGCTGGTATAAATATTAAAAGGCGTGTGCGGAAAATATATTTTTCAGGAGGAGGAAGGCTATGACCAGATTGAGTAAGGCATATATTCCATTTAGAGGCTATTACTCTTCCCCTTTCTGCCGATGGCAGGGAAGCCTGGCAAATGAAAACGCAATCGTCTTAGGAGCATCGACAGCCAACAGATGGTTTAAAAAGAAGAAGATCGACCCGACGGTGATCGACTATCTCTACTATGGAGTCACTATCGCCCAGCGCTACCTTTTTTATAGCCATACCTGGGCGGCTGCAATGGTAACGGAAGGGGCAAAAGATGTACCGGCCCTCATGGTCCATCAGGCATGCACTACTTCAGCAACCTGCATCAGTCTTGCAGCCCAGAACATCGAGCTCGGGGCTTATCAGACAGGATACGCCCTCATGTCCGATCGCTGTTCTAATGGTCCCCATACGGTCTGGGCAAACCCGCTCGGCCCGGGGGGAGAAGTGGAATCAGAAAACTGGATGATGGACAATTTCAATAGAGATCCATGGGCAGGCTTTAAAATGATTCAGACCGCTGAAAATGTAGCCCGAAACCTGGGAACCAAAAAGGAGGAGTGCGACGCTGTCTCTTTAAGGAGATATCAGCAATATCTGGATGCCTTGGCCAATGACAGGGCTTTCCAGAAAAGGTATTTGTTTCCGGTTGAAGTCAAGATAGGCAAGAAGGGGATAAAAATCATTGAGGAAGATGAGGGGGTCACACCTACCACCGCCGAAGGTCTTGCCAAACTCGGTCCGGTTGAGCCTGGGGGGGTGCACAGTTTTGGGGCACAGACTCACCCTGCGGATGGAAACTGCGGCTTTATCGTAACCACACGGGAAAAGGCTAAACAATGGAGTGAGGACCCTAAGATTGAGATTCAAATTCTCTCATACGGTTTTTCAAGAGCCAAAAAGGGGTATATGGCAGAAGCACCTGTTCCCGCTTCAGAGATGGCCCTCAGAGATGCAGGGATCACTGTGAAGGATCTCAAAGCAGTAAAGACCCACAGCCCCTTTGCCATTAATGACATCTATATGAGCAAAATGATGGGGATTGATGTAAACTGGATGAACAATTATGGAAATTCGATGATCTACGGTCATCCTCAGGGACCCACTGCGGGAAGGCTCATTGCTGAATTAATAGAGGAGGTGGTCATGCTCGGTGGGGGTTATGCCTTATGGGCCGGATGTGCGGCGGGCGATACCGGAGCGGCAATGGTCTTTAAGATAGGCTGATCCATTCTAACTAAAAACATTTAAGTTGTTTTATTGTCCATGAACAAGATGGGATCCATTTCTCTGAAAATTAGCTCCTTCTTCGTCTTCATTGCCCTTCTTCTGGCCTTACCCATCCCTGTCTATGCGGTCGCCATCACAGATTTTCGATTCTGGTCTGCGCCCGACCACACAAGGGTGGTGTTGGATCTTACGGCAGAGGCTCAATACGAGACCCTCTCCCAGGAAAATCCTCCGCAATGCCAGCTCGATTTAATTGGTATCACCTCCTTTCCTCAGAAAAGAGAAGTGGAGGTAAACGACAAATATCTCTCGAAGATTAGTCTGACCGATCTGGGAAAGGGAAAAGTAAGGCTGGTTCTTTATCAAAAGAGACCTCTCTACGCCAGTATCTTTTCGCTCAAACCCTATCTCGATAAGCCCCATCGCCTTGTGATCGATCTCATTGATGTGGGACAGGAAAAAAAGGAACAGGAGGAGAGGCAGAAACAGAAGGAGATTAGGGGGAAGAGCACAAAGATCGTCGTCATTGACCCTGGACACGGCGGAGAAGACCCTGGAGCCGTTGGACCCCGCAAGACGATGGAGAAGGATATCGTATTGAAGGTGGGAGAGAAGGCGATTCATCTCCTCAATCAACAGAAAGAGGTGAAGGGTTTTCTTACACGGAAAGGGGATTATTTTATCCCCCTCGAGGAGAGGGTTCGGATAGCGAGAGAGTATGGCGCCGACCTCTTCATCAGCCTTCACGCCGATGGAAGTTTCAACCCCCAGGCGAGAGGTTCCTCTGTCTACTGTCTCTCCCTTTCCGGCGCCACGGATCAAGCAGCCAAACTTCTGGCTGACAAGGAGAATATGTCCAACATCCTGGGAGGTTCTTTCTTAAGGCCTGCCTCCCTCAGCAAGGACCCCAATCTGAATCAGATTCTATTGGACCTCATGCAGAATAACTCGATGAAGGAGAGCTTTCGATTTGCCGAACTGGCTCTCGATGGGATCAAGGAAGTAAATCATTTAAAGTATTCTACCTATCGTCAGGCCAATTTTATTGTATTAAGAGCGCCGGATATCCCTTCAGCGCTTGTTGAGACGGCCTTCATCACCAATAAAGAGGATGAGCGTCTGCTCAATCAAAAGGAATTCCAGGAAAAAATTGCCAAAACCCTCGTCAACACCATTATAAAATATTTCAAACAATAAGCTCTACAAAAGAGATTTCTGAAAAAGTCCACAAATCTCTGATTCCATACCTGCCTGCCGG
>JASEIE010000137.1 GCA_030024065.1 Thermodesulfobacteriota bacterium | reverse complement strand
TTTCGCTTCAAGGTTTTTCCAGAAGAACCTCCCGACCCTTTTCTATCTCTTTAACCAAGGGATTACGACGCCTTTATTTTTAGCATTGACAAATAAAGATGCACCACCTATATCATGGGTGGGGTCAGGCACGAACGAAAGACTCCAAATATAATTGTTTGACGAAAGGAGATTCGGGCAATGCCATTGGTTCCGCGATTCAAGGTAATCGAGGGTTGGGAAAAACTACCTGCGGGGTACGTCCACAAGGATGTGAACGGAGTGGCAGTGGATTCGCAGGACCGCGTTTATCTCATGACCCGGCAGGATGCACGGGTCATCGTGTACGATCGCAACGGCAACTTCTTGCGTTCGTGGGGAGAGGACATCTTCACCCCGCGGACTCACGGGATTGCCATTGGGCCGGACGACATGGTCTACACCGTGGATGATGGGGATCACACGGTCCGTAAGTTTACGCCGGAGGGGAAGCAGCTCATGATGATTGGCACAGCCGGCAAGGCCTCGGACACCGGTTATGATGGAAAGACCATCACCAGTATCCAGCGCAGCGCTCCTCCTTTCAACCGACCCACTAATGTTGCCGTAGCGCCCGACGGGGAACTATATGTGTCCGACGGGTATGGCAACGCCTGCGTCCATCGCTTCACGGCCGATGGCACGCTGATCCAGTCCTGGGGCGAGCCCGGGATCGGACCTGGCCAGTTTTACCTGCCTCACGGCATCGGGGTCTCCCCGGATGATCGCGTCTTCTTGGCGGACCGTGAAAACGACCGAATCCAGATCTTCTCGCGGGATGGACAGCTCCTCGAAGCTTGGACGCACGTCCAGCGACCCACGGACATTGCCTTCGGCCGGGATGGATTGCTATACGTCTCGGAGTTGTGGTGGCGGGTTGGCCAATCGTCCTTTGTCCACGGCCAGATCAAGTATGACCTGCCGGGACGGGTGAGCGTGTTCGACCTCAAGGGAAATGTCATGACGCGCTGGGGAAGCGCTGATCGGGCGGCCCCTGGCGAGTTCGTTGCGCCCCACACCCTTTGCCTGGATTCCCGGAACGATCTCTATGTGGGCGAGGTGACCTGGACCTTCGGCATCTCGCGCGGTGGCGTGCCCGAGGATGCTCACACCTTCCAGAAGTTCGCGCGCGTTTGATCGCAAAGGATTCTCTTCGGTACACGAAACGCCGAGAGCAATGCGACTCGTTTATGGATCAGGGTTTGATCGACGCAAATAGAAAAAAAGGCAATTGTTTACTTCTACTGCCTACTGGGCCACTCTACTACTCAGAGCCTTCTCGATGTCCGGATATTGAAAGACAAATGCAAGGTTTTTAATGTGAACCTTCCGACCCTTTCAGGTCAAGTAACCCCCCATAACCGAGGGATTAGATGGGAGTTTTAAGTGCCCTTTGAGTAGGTAATTAAGTCTAAGAATTGTTTCAGAATGCGTGCGGTCGCTCCCCAGATGATATGAGCCCCGTATTGATAGGCATAGACGACCTCTTTTCGATTCATCCGGACAATCTCCCTTTCCCTAAAAGAGTCTTTATCCAGTAAGAGGGAAAGGGGGGCCTCGATCAGCTCCGCAATCTCAACCTCACTGATCTTAAAAGGATAGGGATGGGGAAAGAATCCGACGATCGGCGTAACGATAAATTCGGTAATGGTCACAATGTCGTCCAGAGCCCCGATGATCTGGAGATCGGTCTCTTTCAGACCGATCTCCTCAAAAGCCTCCCGGAGAGCCGTTTTCTCTAAATTAGAATCCCCTTTATCCATGACTCCTCCGGGAAAAGAGATCTCCCCCTTGTGGTATTTCACCTGATCGGTTCTCTTGGTGAAGAGAAGATGACAATTTCCTTCCTTGTTAAAGAGGGGAATAAGAACTGCCGCACGGTCAAAAGAAGGACGTTCGATGACCTTTCTATCCCTCTTGGAAAGAATGTTTCTCATCTCCTCAATAAAATCTTTTCTACGATCATTCATTTTATAAATGATGGATCGGTGTCCTTAATCCGTTTTCGCGATTCCTAAAATTTCACTCGACCCATTAAACCCTAAACCCCTTGAGCCCTGTTTGATCAACTTATCTCCTTTAAAAACTCTTCAAGGGTCATCACTTTCAACAATGGATAGAGGACAAAATCCCGGTAGAGATTCAGGCATCTCTGATGCATTTCTTTGCTTCGACTGGCGCAACAATCCTCCAAGAGGATGGCTGAAAAATCGTGGCAGAGACCATCCAGTGCTGTCGCTAATACACAAACTTCGGTCGTAATGCCTGTCACGACAATCGTATCCACACCGAGAAGCCGGAGGGTCTGGTCAAGATCGGTTTTGAAGAAGGCACTGAAGCGCCTCTTCGGTAAAATGATGTCGGCCGATTTGGGTTTTAAGTCATCGATCACTTCCGAACCCTTTGTCCCACGAAGTGAATGGACCTTCATTCTCCCTTTAAAGATGAAATCTCCCTCCAAAAAGCTATCGCAGGCGAAGATAACGGGAATCCCTCTTTTTCGGCTCTCTTCTAAAAGCCTCTGAAGGTTGGGAAGGATCTCCCTTGCCTCTTTGGTAACAGGCAACCGGGATCCCTCCTTAAAGATGTCTTTTACCATATCGACGACAATAATGGCCGGCTTCACAGGGACTCCTTTTCAGGGCGGCCGCAGAGGGCCGCCCCTACAACCTTTATGTTCTTTTCGGTCATTCCCGTGAAAACGGGAATCCAGGCTTGCTCTATTCTATGAAAACAGGGAATAACAATAAAATGGATTCCTGCTTCCGAAGGAATGACGAAAAGGTAGATAATTATCCCTTGTTACTCAACCTGAAAACACGCAGGGCGTTCTCTGTTGTGGCTTCCGCCACCTTTTCAAAAGGGACCTTCTTGATCTCTGCAATCTTTTTAGCCGTATATCGAACATAACTTGGCTCATTTCTCTTCCCCCTGAACGGAACCGGAGTCAGGAAAGGGGCATCTGTTTCTACCAGAAGAGATTCCAGGGGAATCCTCTTGACGATCTCCTGAAACTGCTCCGCATTCTTGTAAGTAATGCTTCCGGGAACAGAGATGTGAAACCCCATATCGAGACAGGCCTTCGCCATCTCCTCATCCCCTGAAAAGCAGTGGATGATCCCCCCATTTTCCCCTGCCTTTTCGGATTTCAGGATTTCCAGGGTCTCCTGATGGGCTTCTCGGTCATGAACCACGATCGGGAGCTTGAGTTCTTTTGCCAAACCAATCTGCTCCCTGAATCGCTTCAACTGGACATCTTTCGGAGAGAGGTTTCTGTAAAAATCCAACCCGATCTCTCCGTAAGCACTAACCTTCTCGTTCTGACAGAGTCTCTTTAAAGTGGTGTAGGACCGATCGTCGATTTCTCTTGCATTGTGAGGATGGACACCCAGAATGGCATAGACCGGTGCATGGGCGTTGGCGATCTCAAGGGCCCTTGCCCAGTCTTTTCTCTCCGTCCCGACGGTGAAGATATATTCGACGCCCGAATCTTTGGCCCTATGAATTACTTCCTCAAGGTCCTTTTTAAAGTCAGGCATCTCCAGATGGGCATGAGAATCGATAAGCATTGTGGTCATGGAAGCCCTTTTGTAACTCATGGCTTTAGCCATGATTATGATCAACCCTAAAGGGTTGAGTTACAATAACTCTATTTTTTACTGCCAGTGGCTTTCACCCGATTAAAATAGTCGATCAACGCTTTTGCCAACTCTTTTGACCTAATGAGGACGGAAACCTCATTGTTATTGGTCAGGGAGGAGAAGACCCAATTTGTACTTCCCAAAAGGATAAGCTCTCCGTCCGCAACCATCAATTTCGCATGCATGGTTTTAAAGAGGGGATCGTAGATCACCTCCACACCGCTCTCTGATAAGATCTTTCCGGTCTGCCGATTGCGTTTGGTCGTCCGATCATCGCCTTCTCTTGTCTCCAGGATCACCTCCACCTTGACTCCGCGCTTTTTGGCCCCAATCAACTCTCTGATCAAAATATTCGATGGAGTATTGGGATGCTTTTCGTAATAACCCATCTCAAACATCATCACCCGTATTGAGAACTTTGCCTCCTGAATCATCTTCTTTGCCACCTCAAAATACTGGGCATCGGTCACGATTTGGATATCCTCTACAGGCAACCCGATGGAAGGTGGAGGGTCGAAAGTTGAGAGTAGAAGAAAGAATAGAATGAAAAAAATAACTTTTTTCATCGTTTTTATTCTCCCTGGTGACTGGCGCGGCGGAGGCGGTCCATAATGGCTCGCCCCAGACCGGTCTCGGGAACGGATTCTGCCAGGATCAGGTCCAGGCCTAAACCATCCAGACGCCGGATGGCGGAGAAGAGATTAGCCGCCGCTTCTCTTAAGTCGCCTCTCGCTGAAAGGACCTCAACCTGACTAAATTTCAAAGAAGGACTCATCCTATGAAATGCAAGCAATCCCACCTTCCTGTTTCTGTAATCGGCTACATCCTCTTCAGACCAATCGAGCAGGATCGGCGTGTGCGGAGCATAATGTTTCGGAAGCATTCCCGGTGCAGAGGGAGCATCTTCAACCAACGTGATTTCAACTGGACCGATGGTCAATTCAATCTCCTCCAGGGGAATTCCACCTGGCCTCAACAATTTCGGTTTTTCTTCTAAAAAAGAAACGATGGTCGATTCCACGCCCACCTCACAGGGTCCGCCATCAAGGATGAGATCGACCTGATCTCCCAATTGTTCTTGAACGTGTTCGGCCGTGGTGGGACTCAGGTATCCAAAAGGGTTTGCACTCGGCGCTGCGATCGGACACTCTGATTCTTCGATCAGAGAAAGAGCAATCGGATGTTTGGGCATCCTGATAGCAACGGTGGGGAGCCCCGAGCTGACAATATCAGGGACCTCCTCTCTCTTTAAGAGGACAACGGTCAGCGGCCCGGGCCAGAACCGTTTCATCAGCTTGATGGCCTTGGATGGGGTCTCCATCACCAATTTATCCAAATCGCTATCGCCTGCTACATGGACGATTAAGGGATCGAAATGGGGCCTCTTTTTTACTTCAAAAATTCGGGCTACGGCAAGAGGATTGAAAGTATCTGCCCCCAGCCCATAGACTGTTTCCGTAGGAAAAGCAACAATCCCTCCCTGCTTGATGATCTCTGCGGCTTGATGAATACCCTGGGAGGAGGAAGCATCCTGTTGAGTGATCCATTCCGCAGCCTCCTCCAAATTTTTGGCAACATAGACATTGGGATTCAGTTCGTCAAAATGTTTTTCTCCATGACCGGTCAGAAGGTATATCCCTTTCGCCCCTACATTCTGGGCCATCTCTACATCATGGGGATGATCTCCCACAACGAAGGATCGGGGGAGGTCCACATGAAATTCCTGAGCTGCTTTGAGGAGAAAGTATGGCTTCGGTTTTATGCACTCGCATCCCTGATCGCGCGTGTGGGGACAATAGTAGACTCCGGAAATGGTCACACCTGCAAGGGCTAAACGTTCGACGAGGTATTGATTGACGCTTTCAACCTCTTTATGTCGAAGGATTCCTCTGTTAATACCGGGTTGGTTTGTGACGATGAACAGGAGATAACGGTTCTTTAATTTTCGAAGGGCTGTTACGGTATCCTCATAAAAGACAACCTCATGGGGAGAGTGAAGGTGTCCGTGATCTTCGATCAAAGTTCCGTCCCGATCGAAGAAGATGGCTCGATGAAGAAGCGAAGTTGCCATGGAATCAGTTTTTCCCCTGTTTCAGGGATTTCGATTTCTCTTCCAGAGACCTCCTGGTCTTCTCTCTGAAATCCTCCAATTTTTTAACAATCTCAGGATACTTGATTGAGAGAATCTCGCAGGCTAAATAAGCTGCATTTTTTGCCCCATCGATTCCAACGGTCGCCACCGGAACGCCCGGAGGCATCTGAACCGTGGAGTAAAGAGCATCCACGCCTTCGAGGGCTCCCGATTTTAACGGAACACCGATGACAGGCAATGTGGTATGGGCCGCAATCACTCCGGCCAGATGGGCCGCCATTCCCGCTCCTGCAATGAGCACTTCAACCCCGCGATCCCTCGCTGTTTTCGCATAGGTAGCTGTCTTTTCAGGCAACCGATGGGCGGAACTGATATCGATTTCATAGGGAACTCCCATCTCCTTCAAGACTTCCGCAGCCTTCTCCATCACCGGCAGATCACTGTCGCTACCCATCAGAATTCCAACCAAAGGCTTTTCCATAAGAACCCCTCCTTAAACCGGAATGATGGAATACTGGAATGGTGGAATGTTGGGTAAAAGGCTAAGATATATTTTTGACCACCCCAATATTCCATATCCCCTTTATGTTCTATGTTATCTTAAAAAATTTCCTCTGATTTCACAAGAGAATAAAAAGCCCTCTCGTGATAAAAAGAAAGGGCTTTGATTCAAAACTCAACCAGACCATTGAAGTGAGCTTAACGGGTCCCCCGAAGGGGCGCCTCTTCCAAGCGAAGCCCCGGAGGAGACATCGATCCTTAAGGAATCACAAGGGATAATGGATGCAGTCATTTTCTAACTGTTTGGGGTAGAACTTTAGAACGATTATTATGTGAAGTAAAGCATCATGAGTGTAAGATAAAAAATAATCACCGCGAACATTGCCCCTCCTTCCCACCGTTCAATGCGACTCTTGGTATAGCCAAATGTTACCAATAAGACCATCAAAAAGATCATGAAAGGGTAATCAAGCACCATAGTCTGGCGAGGAATCGAAAGCGGAGAATATAAGGAGCAACTTCCCAATATCCAAAAGATATTTAAGATGTCAGCTCCTAAAATATTGCCAACGCTGAGATCGCCATGCTTCTTAATAGCGGCAGTGATTGCGACGACATACTCCGGCAGTGATGTTCCCAGGGCGACCAGGGTGAGGGCGATAATGAGATCGGGAACCCCTAAGAATTTGGCTATAGGAGTAACATTGCCGACCAGAAGAGAGCTGCCGATAATGATTCCGATAGCGCCTAAAACTAATATCATAAATTGTTTCAGAAGGCTAACTTCTTGAACACCCTTCTCTCCGCCTGTCAGATTTTCGGTGTCCTCTACGCTTTTCCTTTCTGTCCTGGCCATCTTGATAGAGTAATAGAGGTAACAAATCAGACCCACCATCAGGATGGCTCCGTCAAGCCTGGTCAAAGCACCCCCAATAGATAATAGATATACCAAAATACCAGCGCTGAGCATGAAAGCCCCTTGTCCAATCATAAGTTTTTTAGAAGTTGAGGCAGGTCGGATCAGGGTAGAGGTGCCGCAGATCAGGCCGATGTTTATGACACATGAACCGATATTGTTTCCAATCGCCACCACGCCCTTTCCTTGAACTGTGGCAAGAAAAGACACGGCAAATTCAGGGCATGTGGTGCAAACACTCACGATGGTAGCCCCAATCAATACCTTGGGTATCCTTGTGAGAACAGATATATGAACCGCTGCATCGGTGAAGTAATCGCCTGCCTTGGTAATCACTGCCATGCCGATAAAAAATAATACAAAGTTAAGCCATATTGGTAATCCCTGAAACAAACCTTCCATCTTTGCCTCTTGAATATATATGATGATCTCGAAAAGTCGGAAAACGCCTTGATTGGTCGTTACTGCGAAAGCAGAAATCCAGATTCATATCTTTTGGGTTACCTCCTTCGCGGAGACAACGTCTGGACTCAGGCTTCTGGATGACAAGAATATTTTTGAACTGGTTGAAGAAAAGGGCCAGGGGTGAAACCCCTTCCTTCCTCTTCAATTCATTATAGCCGTATGTTTCAAGTCGCTTTTAGCCTCATCTTCTGTGAGACCATGACGGGGATCCATATTCAGTTCTTTTAATACCTGCGGGGCCTCAATGGAATGCCATGCTTTCTCTGCCAAGGGATGTCACTCCTTTAAGGGATTTTAGTTTAATAGACTATTTTTATAGTATAAATGGCGATGAAAAAGCAAGAAGTTATAAAAGGAGAGAGAGATATGGTAAGATGCCGCATGGTAAATGACGATACCAATGTCTTGAGTTGAGAATGAAAGGAGGAGAAATGGATTATTTACCAATTTCTTACGAACGTTTTAAGAAGGAGTTTCCGGAGATTGGAAAAGCCTACGAGAACCTCGCCAACCTCTTCCATGCTGCAGGCCCCCTTGTTGAGAAGACGCGCAGACTCATCAAATTAGGGATTGCCATCGGTTCGGAATCGCAGTGAGCCATCAAATCCCATACCCGCAGGGGAAATCGGCGTGGGATCCAATGTCCAGACTTCATAGCCCATGCGTTTGGCCTCAAACGCGAGCATCCAGCCCAACTGGCCCCCGCCTAATATTCCGATAGTGCTTCCTGGAAAAATCATCCCTGGGTCATTTCCTTTCCAGTTTCTGTTCCAGAACGGATTCGGTCATACGGGTCATATAAGATTGGACCCTATCCGCAATCTCAGGGTGCTTGATCCGGAGGATTCGGGCAGTCAAAATCCCCGCATTTCTTGCCCCTGCCATCCCGATGGCCATTGTCGCCACCGGAACCCCGCCCGGCATCTGGACAATCGAAAGTAGAGAGTCGAGTCCCTTGAGCGCTTTCGATTCGATGGGCACACCGATCACTGGAAGGATGGTCTTGGTGGCCGTCATTCCGGGGAGGTGGGCCGCCCCTCCTGTGCCAGCAATGATCACTCGATCCCCCGGCCTTTTGCGCTTTGAGCGTACTCGAACATCAGGTCCGGTGTCCAGTGGGCCGAGATGATTCACATCTCATGGGTAATTTTCATTTCATCGAGGACCTTTGCTGCCGAAAAAAAACAGGGAAACCACCCTTTACTGTCTTCTTCCTCCCACCCCGAACGGAAAAAATCCTAAACGCATAACCAATTTCTTCGCCCCGAATCCTTCGCCTCAGAATGACCCTGATCACTTCGGTGACAGAAAAATCAACCGGCCAAAAGATTTCCGAGAAGAGAGGATGCAGGGCATCGCCCCAATGCAGACAGGTTTGCGGACCGGCATCACATTGAGCCGTCTTTTTAAAGAATTGAACAACGGGTTTCCGATTACATCCACAACAGGACTAACAAGATCTGGGCTACGAGAACGGCAACACAGGAAAAAGGAATGCTTATCTTCATATACTCACCCAGTCTTATCTTATGCCCGCGCTTTTCAAGCATTCCACAAGCCAGTACATTTGCGGTTGCCCCAACAGGCGTTATGTTACCTCCGATACCGGTCCCGATGAGCATTCCAAAATATAACAAAAATGGATTAACGCCAATCGACTGTGCCAGATAGGTACAGGTGGGAATCATCAGTATGGTATACGGGACATTGTCAATAAAAGCCGACAATAGAACGGATAACCATGTGACGATGGTAAGAACAACGAGTGGGTGCGTTAATCCCATACCGGTCATCCACGTCGCAAAATCCTTGAGAAGGCCTACTTGATTGACGGACGCAATGACGATAAATATGCCGATTAAGAAAAAGATGGAAGCCCAATCGAACTCTTTAATGGCCTCTTTTTTATCTTTTACCAATATTAAAGATGCAAATCCCAGGGTCAACCCGACCAGACCCGGGTAATTACTTGTCGGGGGAGACGCTAACGCCACAATACTGAGGAAGAATATTATGGCTCTTGACGGATCTTTGTGAAGAGTAACAACCAAAAAACGGAAACATCTACTCGCCACTTGGCCAATATTTACAAGGACTTGGACCATGACAACGGTGCATCACAATTCAAACACTGAGAGGTATCTTTTGGCACCCTTTCTCTTTCGATGAATGCAGAAACAAGGACGAAGTGAAACCTATGTTATTTCGAGCCGTTACGGTTTGATAAAGACTCTATGTTTATGGACACTCTTCACAAAGATCCGTCAAGAGCCAATATTATTAACGCTCCATGCGTCATCTTAACCGGTTCGGGTTTCATATCCACCGTATTGTTTAAGTTTCTAAATTGAAACAAAAGCGTCAGCAACGCTGCAACCACACCTA
>JASEIE010000136.1 GCA_030024065.1 Thermodesulfobacteriota bacterium | reverse complement strand
GAAAATAGCATGTCTAACCAGCTAACTTTATTTGACTTTTAATTGGACACCCATGGGTTTGTTTATTAACCTTCATATCCATTCTGACCGCCCTGATTTTACCTGGCTCAGTGGGTGTGGGGCCAGGGGGTGTAGGTCCTGGCGGAGTGGGACCTGGAGGAGTAGGTCCAGGAGGTATGGGTCCTGGCCCTGGAGGTGCTTCCTCAATAATGCATTCGGGTAATAGAATGAACCCTGCATCAAGGTTGATCTCGTCTGCTGATACTGTCCTTCCAAATA
Source organism: Thermodesulfobacteriota bacterium (assembly GCA_030024065.1). Next base: position 9,799 of record JASEIE010000136.1, on the reverse strand, counting down.
TTAAATCCTTTTCTTTCACGGAATACTTTCCAGCTTCTTCCAAAACTTTACTCTTCAAGGCATAGGCAAATATTCCATCTTTAACGCCTTGAGCAATTGCTGACGCTATGGCCTTTTCCTCGGTTACCCGCGGGAAATCCAAACTTTCAAAGAAAACGTCTCGGATCACCTTTGTTCCAACTGCTTTCTTTTCATCTTTCCCAGTCCCCATCTGCATAAGAGGCAAGAGTTTCGATGCCCGAAATTCATCAAAGAGCTTGCTCGAAACATTCTTGCCAAGAAGTTCTATTAGTCGTTCATGTACGCCTTGCTCCTTTAATGGGCGGGCTCCGATCTCAGCCTTATCTATTGCTGGCTTGCCGTTTTCCATCTTTAGAAGCAAAACAGCGGGGTACAGAGCCCTAACCCCTGACTCAAAACCTGATTTCTCAGTTTGCTCCCGTTCCTTTAATTGTTCCATTTGATCTTTGGTCAATTTATAAGAAGCCTTCTTTTGTCGAACCCTCTCAATAGCGAGAAGATATTTTGCTGACCGACGCAACCCTTCGAGTTGTCTCTTGTCTGATATCGCCAGTCCAATTCCATTACGAAACCGCCGTGGTAGAACGCCACACTGCGTAAGCAATTCAATAGCTGTCTGTTCCTGCTCCCGCTCTTTCTTCTCGCTAAATTCCAAGGGAAGGTAGCCAAGCACAAACCGAGGTTCGGCATCCGGGATCTTGCTGCTTTCGTCAGGCCAGATGATTGCTGCATTGGTGGTTTTACCAATCCTTGTTTCTAGATCTTGCTTAATGAATTCCCTTATTTCCTTTGGCTGCACATTATCAGCCTCGTTTTCGAGAATCATATTCACGTTGGCTATTGTTTTGAAGCAATAATGGACTCCATCGTAATGAAGATAGAGACACTCATCCCTCAACCGTTTTAAAACAGATTGAGCTGTCAGATTATCAATCTCCACGGAAAGACAGACTTCCAAGAGTTCTTTCTCAGAAACGCCAGAAGGTAAAGGTTCACCTTTCTCTTCCCTGGGAAGCCCACCAAAGGAATACATAAGGATTGTTGTTGCCAGGCGCATTGCAGGTCGTACTGAAGCAAGAGCGGGGTTTTGCTCAGCTACTTGATTGTCAATTCTCTTGGCTCGAGCATTCGCTCCTATGAAGTCATGCTCAAGAGCTGCCTGGAAAGGTTCACGTTGCCCTACTTCTGTGAAGAAAGCATTCCGAACATCGGCGTCATCGATAGGTATATCCCCTGGACAAACGAAAACACTCTGTCTGGTTAATTTTTTAGCCTTATGGAGCACAGCCGCGAGAAAACGTAAGGCACCTCTTGTCCGCTGAAAGTCTGGGATAGAGGCCCAGCGTTCTTTCATCAGGTCAATTAAACCCACATGGAAGGGATAAGCCGTCTCCAGTCGCCTGGCTAATCGCACTTTTTCATCCTCTGCCGCCCGTCTTGCACTATTGTCTGGTGCCTCTGCCATTTTCCACTGGGTCACGCTCTGGGCTACTGCAGTAGCTACTTGCTTGGCAACATCGGAAGGCGGGATTTCGGAAAGAAGCCTTTTCTTAAGGACATCTAAGATCTCATCTCCAACTACTGGTTCTCGTTTTGCGTCAACCCTTGCTGCGAGATGGTCAAGCATCGTAAGAAGCCCTATGTTATCAAGAGCCTCCCGTGTGCTTGCCTGGAGGGAATATACCATCACTGCTTTCATTGAATTCGCCACTTCGGTTGTAAGAGTCTGGAGAAACTCCAGTGTTTGACGTCCAAGGTTAGATTCTCCTACTGGGATGGTCATTGCCCTCTCTACGTATTGAAGCACTTCGTCAAATAATATGAGCACCGGCTTATCGCCCAACATTGCCTTAACAGGATCACCAGCGGGCGCTGATTTCCCTTTCTCATGCTCCCTTACGAGATCGAAGCAACCGAGTTGTGCGCCAAGTGCCCCCCAAAGAGTATGGACTGTTGTACCATCAATTTTTCTTCCGACTGTGGGATCGAACTTCTCCCCGTCAATTCCGGCAATTTGAACTTTTCCTGGATTCGGAAGCGACTTACAATCAGGTGCCTCTTCTTCAAACGCCTTTCTGTTTTTGGTTGCATGGTAGAGAGCTACGAGCACATGGGATTTACCACCACCAAATGGGGAACGAAGTTGAAGGACTCGGTCGCCGGCTCTTCCACATAATCGGTCTAATACCTCCTCAAGAAGTCGTCTTATCCCACCCGTCAAATGTGTGGCCTGCCAGAATGAACGACTATCCCGATAAACAAGAGGAACACCTTCAGAATTGGCGAGCACGCCACCAAAATCGATGGCAAAAGTTGCCATCGCCAATCTTCCCCCCTCCACATCAGGATGCAGGCGAACTACCTCAAACCATGGACGCAATCGTTCCGGCATTTTTACCTCCTATTGCTATCGTTTACGGAAAAGATTATCCTCCACAACTGAACGCCAATTACTTAATAGCTTTTGAAGGGTACTTTGTTCGACTTCTGTCGTAAGTTTCAAACCACCACTCTGAAGAGAAGACCCTGCAAGGGCCTGGGCCACAAGTCGAAGTTCCTCTGTATTAGGCATCGCCTGATCTAAGAAATCTTTGATTAACAACGTCCGATTCTCCATCAACCACAAAAGTCGATGAAGCACATCAATAAGAGGCTTTTCAGTTGTTCCAAATCGCGGTTCAACACCGAGATGTTCTTCTTGCCCTCGCTCTGTAAAATCTTTTAAAGTGTATTCCTACCCTTTTTCTCAAGAAGAGCAATCTTTCCTGCTGAAAGCCCCTGCGATCCGTCAAGTTCAACTCCTAATGGGTAGGAGAAGACAATCGCTTCGCCTGCATCTGTCTCACCCCGCCCATAAGCATATCGCCATAGGATATAGAATCGCGTTGGAGCATCTACTGCTGAAACCTTTGACTTTGAACCAAAGAGATACTCAAGAATTGTTTCTTGGACAACTCCCTCAACCTCAGTGAGAAACCGTTCAGGCAAGACCTCTTCACCGTTAGGAAGTTCCACCTTTTCATATTGAGTGAAGGCTTTAAGTCCTGCGCCCACACAAGCTATAATTAAGTCCGCTCCAGTTATGCCTTCGTTCCAGAGATTCTGAACTCGTTCGCGAACAATTTCCTCCAAATTTCCATGAACTGATGAATAATTTGCTGCTTTATTATTTAAGTCACGTTTACGGCATACCAATAGTATTGAAGAAGCAAGCATCGCTTTATTCTCTTTTACCATCCCGAATTTTATCTCAGTCTCTAATGGCCAAGCTTCCACTACCGTGAAGCCTGTCTGACGGAGTGCATTTACCAAAGTACTCCAACCAGCTACGGTTTTGTGCGCATATATCATCGTGAGAACACCTTCACGTTTTAGTACCCGGTACGTCTCGTTCAGTGCCTTGAGCATCATTGACTCATAGAAATGCTTCGCCTCCTCCTTTCCACTAAACCTGAATTGGTCAGCTACAGCCTCGTTTTTTTTCGGTGTTAGTTCCGAAGCGAAGTGCTCAGGGTAAACTTTGCCAATACTCCGCTTCAGCCAAACATAGAAGAAATCAGAAAGTGCAGCATAACTAATGTTGTCATAGTAAGGTGGATCGGTAACGACAACATCGAAAAAGTCTTGGGAATAATGCATGCCAGTAGCTGTCCCACGGCTAGCAAACGCCTCTTTATTTACATCAGAAATTGTACTTAAGGAGTGAGAGAATCGCTTTAACTGACTTTGCCAAGACCCTGATAAACCAGAAATAGGAACACCTTCGCCAAAATCCCAAGTCATAGGAATAGCATGGCGCCCAATCGTATCCACAATTGCTTCAGCATCAGTTTTCCAAACAGTCACTGCACAATTCAACTGGGCCATCTTATCGAAAATCATACTTAGTGAGGCAGTTACCGCTTTTGACTTTTCAATCTGATAACCCCGCTGGTTCATCTCTCCATGGGCTTTCCGAACCCATTTTGTGAATGTTAAAAGAGTTAGCAACTGCCGGGGGGTAAAAACCTGCCCATATATAGTCATGCCATAGAGCGGAAGCTGGTCCGCAGATTTGTCAACAAGTGGTTCATCAGGTATGGTAAGTCCTGCTTCATTGCAGAGTTTGGAAATGCGGTTTTGAATTGTCTCGTCATTTGGGTTAATCTTTTGGAGAAGGTCATCGCTAGCAAGGTAAACCTTCCCTCTCTCTCCAGTTTTTGTGCATACCACCGCCATCAATTGTTGTTCCATTTTTTTTGCTTGTGCTTGCTCTTTCACATAGCTACTGTCAGCAACTGTCCCACAAAAAATGCATGTTGAGTTACCTGCTTTGCTGAACTTCCCTGGATCAAACCCAAATTCTGCAATTGCCTGACTCTCTACCCTCCTTGAAGATTTAACAACAGTAAACTTTGTAACCTTTTTAAACTCATTTCGGGTAACACTCAGCGCAATATATCGGCCGCTCTTTTTGCAGAGCCAAGTCTGACGGACCAACGGTACAATTGCTCCACATCCAGGATTTTTGCAGGGTACTGTCCTGGTCCATAGATAAGCAAGTGGTGTCAGATATCCCGCTGGAACAGTCATCGTATCGCCGGGATCCATCTTTGGAAGGTAAGTTTTACCATTCATACGCTTTGGAGGTGTTTTTGGGTCAGGGACAGGCGGATAAAGATCCCCTATCTCAGCCTTTACTTTTCCAAGAACCCATTTGCCCCAATACTCTACTTCTTTTGCCAAACCTGCCCATTTTCCCTTTTCATAGCCAACAGAATTCGGATCTGGTTTGCCATACTTCTGTGGATAAACCAAAGTGCATAGCTCAATGAGGTGGGCAACTGGGTTTAATTCCAGAGCATAAGCCTCACAACCTAATCGAAGAGCTTCAAGAGGTATTGCTCCTCCGCCAGCAAAGCAATCGAGAACTTTTGGTGGTTCTTTTTTGCCCGTCCGCTCAAAGTGAGCCTTGAGGATATTTTGTTTTGCTTCTTCTATTTTTTGGGGATTGCCGGGATAGAGGCAGAGTTCTTTAAGAAACTTATCTGCATTAGCTCGGCCAAGGCTTGCGCGTTTATTTTCGGGGCCATTTTTAGGGGCATGCTGGTCAGCAGGAACGAGTGAAGCATAAACTGCGGCTCGGCAGGCAACCAAAGGCCGCCTCGCCCACCAGAGGTGGAGAGTGGAAATATGACCGTGGCGTAAGGATTTCTCCCGGGAGGCCTCAGCGCTTATTTCCTTAATTGGTAAAAAATCCTCAATGAGACGCCGGTCATTCATGAGTCCACTCCAATTGACCTCCTACACTCATCATGTGATCCATAACAAATCTCTCGAAAATAACGTTGCCTAAAAACTTTAACCGCCCACGATCGCGTAAACTTCTTGCAAATACCTTTTCATATCTTTGCTTAAAATCTTCTGAGGCGTCTTTATTAATAACCACGACCCTATTTAGTTTTGCATTCGATGCTAATCCAAGGGTTAAAAGATATTGAAAGAAGGTGTCAGTAGGTGGCATTGAGTAGCCAATAACTATGATCTGGAAAGCATTCATAATTTCTTTTACTGCTATCTCCCATACTTTTACCAGTAGCGTCTTATCTATTGCTTTTGACCATGTAGGAGGTATGACAATAGGTTCTAATACATCTATCTCCTTACAGTTTTCGCATGGCGTATTCTTCAGAACATTTGTTACCATCTTAAAATTAATCTGGTAGCCTTCTTCTAAGAAAGGATCGAGGGTATGGCCAGACGGGATTGGGCTGGGCTTAACTATTTGCAGTGGATGTCTACATTTGCGACAATATGCCCAATTGGTAGAGCCATGAAGTTTCAAAAGTTTGAAACCTTGTGGAGAGGGGGATATACCTAAACAGTAATCGAATTCCGTACCTCGAAATCTAATTGCATAATCTAACATAACATCATAATTAAAGGTAATTATTACATCTCTTTCAAAGGGACCCGATGTTTGAGATACTTGGTCCTTCCTTTGTTTGTTGATTTCTCCTAGATTCTGCACAAATTGGTGGTAAAGATTATCAGGCTGAATTCTTTTTCCTTCCCATCGGAGTTGACACCTATCAAGAGTCTCCATAACAAGATACCGAAGATCAGAGAAATATTGTTCTCCTTCCTTCGAACCTATCTGCCTTAACATGTCTGCAAGCGAAAAGATATGTTCGAGGTTGTCGAGGTCGAGTTCTACATAGTAAGAGGCACTTCTCAAGTTATCGACCCACTTAAAGATCCTCTCAAAAGATTCCTTATAAACTAACTCTCTCTCGCTCTCCATTAAGAGTCGGGCTTTAACCAAGAAGTCTACCAATAAAGGGGCTCCAGTGTGTTGTGAACAACCGGCCTCAAGGACATATATTGTTTTACCCACGATCTGAGACAACTGATCCTCCTATTTTCACAACTTTTGAAATGACTTCAGCAGTGATTTCGTAATGATTAATAACCTTAACTTCCTTAACCAGATTCCCAAATTTTTCCGCCGGATCTTGTATGGGTGGTAAAAGTTCAGAATCGGACTCGGTTGGGTTCCACACAATATAAAGCCAATAGGTATCTCTCAACTGTTTGGCTTTTCGCCATTCGTTTTCAGTGAGACGAATGGGTTCACCTCGGTTACGCCCTTTTACCTCAATTCTTCTAACATCCCTCCTACCAGTAAGAGTATCTGACGGGCTTAATGAGCGAATATCGAAACCTATCTTTTGTTTTGAGACATCTTCTGGAGCACACCCCCTGTTCTGTTCGTATTCCATTACAACGCGCATTGCTGCCTCTTCGCTCTTGCGTTTTGCTTCAATGTCCTCAACATAAGCCTTTGTATCGGGAAATTCTCCGGGTGGAAAAACATAGAAAGAACCAACATGCCGTACCGTGCCTGTTCGAATAATTCCAAGGTAACTCACACTTTCAAGTCGTTCTCTTCGAAGGCGGTCTATGTTTTCAACTTCACGCTCTGCCTCGCGGAGTGCTAAATCAACCTCCTTCTCTCCGCTTTCATAGCGTGCTCTAAGTTCCATTGCCTTTCTTTGGGCAGCCCACAGACGCTCATCGAATGACTTTGTCAAATATTGACGAATAATCTCTTCTTGATGTGTCCGATCAACTAAAAGCTCCCTTCTTTTTTCTAACTGAATCTTGCTTCGCACTAACGACTCTGCTTGCTTTGTATCAAAGGCAGGGAGAGAAATATTTTGGCTCTCCGTCGGTTTCAAGTCGTGTGTAATGTCAGGAGGGATAACTTGTAGATCAATCCCTTCCTGTTTTATTGCGACCAGTTCAGCATGAAGAAGAGAATCTTTTTTAGGATAGTCACCGATAAGTTGCATTTCGAAGAAATGGAGTAAGTAGGGAATTTTAGCCTCGGAGTCGATATAAGATGCACACTTTCCTGGAAGGGAATTCAATTTTTTATTCAGCTTCTCATCTACTACGGCATAGATAGGATGCCCCGGTGAAACAAGAACGGCGTCAAGATGCTTATCTTGGACAAGATGCTCTTTATAAAAAGTAATTTTGTTATAACGGTCTTCTGGTTTGCTGAAACGTTGCACCGCTTCAAGATTCTCGGATCGCAAGTCTTGGGGGACATAGGGGATCCGCCATAGACCGTCGGCCCTTTGCTCCACTTTTAGCCCTATATTTTCACAAGCCAAAAGAAACTGTTTTGCAATATATTCAGGCATCAGTCTCTTTTCTTCAGCGAGGTATGTACATTCCCGGAGTGCAGGTATATCGATAAAAGCACGAGCTAACGCAATACCAGTTTGCTCTTCATACTGGCGGAGTTTATCTGGGGTAAGGTGCATGATCTGATCTTCGTAGTCGGCGAGTCGTCCCGGGTATAAAGCAGCATCCCTAAGCATATCGGCCAAATTGACCTCGTTCAGTGAAAGGATCTGACCGATTACATCATAGACACGGTCTGTACCTAATGCCTCGCGTATCTGCTCAAGTTTTTCAAGCAAGCGTTTCAATATACGTCCTTCAATGGTGGGCTTTCCGTCAGCAGAACTTTCAGCGACAAAATTGAAGACATAGACATCTCGGTCTTGTCCGATTCGGTGGATCCGGCCCATCCGCTGCTCAAGGCGAGCGGGATTCCATGGCAGGTCGTAGTTGATCATCAAATGACAGAACTGAAGATTGATCCCTTCACCTGCAGCCTCAGTAGCAGTGCAGATCTGAGATTCGGTCCTGAATTTTTCTTGGGCCTTTTTACGCTCATGAGGATTCATCCGACCATGGATCACACAGGTAGAAAACTCCAAGCGTCTCAGGTGATCATTAAGGTAGTTCATTGTATCTCTGTGCTCTGTGAAGATGAGAAGTTTCCCCCGTCCATCCTGTAGCTCTACGAATTCCGCCTTCTCAAGGACCTGCTTAAGGGTATTAAGTTTACTATCAGGGGCATGTTCATAAACTCCTTTAGCAAATTCAACAAGGTCCTTTAAGTAAGCAATTTCTTCCTGTAGTTCCGCTAATTGTTCTGCAGTAGTTATTTCATCTACCAATTCATCGCGTTCTTTCTCGTCCAGATCATCTTCTTCACGCTCGTCGTCGATAATGGCTCCCCTAAGCTCGGCGAGACGCTTGCGCTGTCTATCCTGGGGGAGTTTCTGTAGTTCTTCCAGCAAATCCTCTTGTCGTTTCAGTCGGCGCTTGAGAGATTCGTAAATAGCGAACGTTGAACTGGCCAGACGTCTTTGAAGAACGGTGCGGGTCAGAGCAATGCTTTGCCTCGCCCTTCCAGTGCCTCCAATAAGAAAGCGATTTAAGTATTCATTCACTTTATGATAGAGGCCATATTCATCCGAGCCCAAGGAGAAGGTCACTGTTTGGCTGTGGCGGTTGGGGAAAATGCGTTTCCCATCAAAATCGCGCAAGTCTTCCTTCAACCTACGAATCATCCATGGGCAATCTTTCCCAAGGCCTAAAATGCTTTTTCGCAATTCTCTCTCTTTTTCGAACAACTTATGGGGTTCTACAAAAAGATCAGGATCTAAGAGATGGAGAAAATGGGAAAACCTATCTTCGTCACCCTGATGAGGAGTAGCAGTTAGGAAGAGAAGAGATAAGGCCGGCCTTTCTGAGAGGTGTTCGATGAGTTGATATCGCATTGTTTTTCTAGCCTCGGGAGAGCGCTGATTCGACCGCTTTGTATAAGCAGAGCACTTATGTGCCTCATCCAGTACGATGAGGTCCCAGTTAGATGCCCAGACACGCTCCCGAACCTCTGGCCGCTTTGCATAATCCAGGGAAGTAATGACTTGCGACTCACGCTGCCAAATATTAATTAGCTGCTGTTTATCATTTTCAGTGTTAATAATGGTGAAAATTTCGTCGAAAAAACGTAAGAGTTCGTCCTGCCATTGAATGGTTAATGCAGCGGGAACGATAATGAGGACGCGCTCAAGAGCATTTCGGAGTTTGAGTTCCTTAATGAACAAACCAGCCATTATGGTTTTGCCCGCCCCAGGATCATCTGCAAGAAGAAACCTCAGTCGGGCCTGGGGCAGCATTTTCCCATAAACGGCCTCGATCTGGTGGGGGAGAGATTGAATACCGGAGAGACTGACGGCGAAATAAGGATCGTAACAATAGGCTAAGCGGATACGGTTGGACTCGATGAGAAGGCGTAGTTCTTCACCTGCAACTTGCATTTGTTCTTCCGGCTCCAGGGGAATTTCCTCCAGGAGTTTTTCGACTTCGTCGAGGGTAAGGAGCCGTTGCAAAATAACTTGAACAAGTTATATTTATATTCTATAATTAA
>JASEIE010000135.1 GCA_030024065.1 Thermodesulfobacteriota bacterium | reverse complement strand
TGTTTTGATGGACATCTCACTCCTCCCTTTTGGTTAAAAAAACGCGAAGTGCAGAGGGCATAGCGCATAGCGTCAATTTAGATTCATGATCTCAGATTGCGGATTTTAGATTTTTCAATCCGCAATCCGAAATCCGCAATTAGGTAAGCTCCAGTCCCCTCCGGAAGGCCTTCAGGTTCAGGACCTTTGCCTTTTTCGGTACGCTCGCCTCAATCGCTTTCTCCATGGACTTCACGGAAAGAAGCTTCGTCTTCTTGATCAAGGCACCTAAGATGATCAAATTCGCCACGATGATATTGCCCATCTCCTTATCCGCGATGCTGGTTGCGGGGAGGGCAAGAATTTCATAATCCCCGGAGGTCACCCCTTTCACAAGGTCCGCATCGATGACCAGAAGCCCCTTCGGTTTGATTTTGTTCAGATACCTTCCCACAGCATCCTCCGCCATGAGGATGAGGATATCCGCCTTTCTCACCTCCGGATCTGTAACACGCTCTTCCGAGATGATCACTTCTGCCCTGGCTGACCCACCTCTTAATTCTGAACTGTAAGACTGTGTCTGAACGGCCTGTTTCCCATCATACAGAGAAGCAGCTGTTCCTAAAAGAATCCCGGATAACACGACCCCTTGACCTCCTACTCCTCCGATGAGTATCTCTGTTCGACCCATTCGAATCCTCCCGACTTTTATTTCTTTCCTCTCAATTAACCTCTTCCCGTTTCCATGGCCTCTGCCACTCCTCCCGAGGCCCTTTCTTTCATCCTGTTCACCTCTTCCACCATTTCTGATTTTTCAAGATCAACAAATTCTCCAACCACAATTCGATCTTTCAATTCTTCCGGCGAAAGTTTCTTGGCCTCCTTGATTGAAATCGATCGCTTCTTGTAATCCTCAAGCATCTGGACGGCGTTGCCCGTTCCCATCTTCCTACCGAACTGAACCGGGCACTGGGACAAGACCTCGATGAAGGCAAACCCTTTTTTCTGAATCGCCTTTTTGATCGAGTTGGTCAACTGTCTTGGATGGGCTGTAGTCCAGCGAGCGACGAACGAGGCTCCCGCAGCAATGACCAATCCCGAGATATCCTCGAAAATATTTTCAAACGTGCCGTAAGGGGTCGTGGTCGTCTTCACCCCCATGGGGGTGGTCGGGGCCGCCTGCCCTCCGGTCATGCCGTAAATCCCGTTATTGGCGCAGATGACCACCATCTCGATGTTCCTTCGGGCATTCTGAATCAGGTGATTCCCGCCGATGGCCACGAGGTCTCCATCTCCGCTCACCACCATCACTTTTTTATCGGGAAGCCCCATCTTGATTCCAAAGGCAAAGGCGATCGGCCTTCCATGGGTGGTATGCATCACATCGGCATTAAAAAGGGGGCTGGGGATCCATGCCGCACAACCGATTCCTGAGACAAAAACGAAATCGTCCATATCTATACCCAGACCGTCAATGGCGCGTAAAATGCTATGGGCAACGGTCCCATCTCCACAACCCGGGCAGAACGTCGTGTGGGTCACAGTGGGGCGAATAAAACGGTGATACGGGTGGACAAGCTCATTCATTTCGAAACCTCCTCAATCTTCTTTAAAATATCCTCTGGATCCTGGATCTCGCCCACCAGTCTGGGAGGGAGAAATGAGACCTCTGCAAAATGGGCGGCTTCCGCTTTGATATAGGGATAAACCTGACCCAGGTTATTTTCCAGGACGATGACCTGTTTGGCCTTTCTCGCCATCTTTTCAATCTCCTCTCCTGGAAAGGGCCACACTGTGATCAACCGGAGGGTCCCTACCGAAATTCCCCCTTTTCTTGCCTGCGAAGCGGCCGCTGCCGCCGCACGGGACACCCCCCCATAAGACACCAGGACGATTTCGGCACCTTCGTAATCGCGCTCCACCAGTGTAATCTCCTCTTTGTGTTTGAGGATCTTATCGCTCAACCTCCGAACGAATTTATCCAGGGCAGAGATATCGATCAGATTCCGTTTCCCATATTCGTCATGGCAGGAACTGGTTACATGGGCCTTAAACCCTTTCCCGAAAATGGGCATCGGGGCAACATCCTCGTCAAGGAAACCCTTAATCTTCAGAGGATCTTTTCCCGGTTCTGGAATTTTGCGGTAGACCGTCTCAATCTTTTCCGCTTCCGGGATCACCACTTCCTCCCGCATATGTCCCACAAAGGCGTCAGAGAGAAGGAAGACGGGAGTTCGATATCTCTCCGCGTAATTGAAAGCGATCACCGTATGGTCGAACATCTCCTGAGGTGATGAAGGGCACAGGGCAATGATTTCATAATCTCCATGAGATCCGTGCTTCGCCTGCACCATATCTCCCTGAATCCCGATGGTGGGCATCCCTGTCGTAGGGGCTCCTCTCTGAACGTTGACGATCACACACGGGGTTTCCACTCCGACCGCAAATCCGATATTCTCCAGCATCAGACTGATCCCGGGACCCGACGTGACGGTCATGGCCTTCTTCCCGGCCCAGGAGGCCCCGATGACTGCGGCGATCGAACTGATTTCGTCTTCCATCTGAAAAAAGGCCCCTCCCACCTGGGGAAGTTTCTCAGCCAGATGGTTTGCAATCTCAGTGGCCGGCGTGATCGGATAACCTGCCGCAAATTCACAGCCCGCAGCCATGGCCCCTTCGGCACAGGCCACATTACCCATCATAAAATATCTTCCAGTGCGGACTCGTTTCTCACTCATCTACTTACTCCCCTTTTTCCGTTTTTTCCCGGAAACCACGATCGCCAGATCAGGACAGAAGATCATGCAGTTCTCACACTGGGTGCACTGATCCTCGTTGACGACGACAGGTGGCCTGTAACCCTTTTGATTCAATGTTTCGGAAGGCTTAAAGACCTCCTCCTTACATACATATAGGCATATTCCACATTCATCAGCGCCTTTGCACAACTCGTGATAAATTCTCAAAGCTGCCAACTTCTTTCTCCTTTCATTCTCTCAATCTGGGTTCGTTGACCGGATGGAGAGGCACCTCCCCCTCCAGAACCTGGATGACATCTTCTGCCACCAGACTCATCCTCTTTAAAGCCTCCTCAGTGTGGGCAGCCATGTGGGGCGTGCCGATAAAATTATCCAGTTCGAGCAAAGGATGGTCTTTCGTGGCCGGCTCCACCTCAAAGACATCCGAGGCGGCACCTGCAATTCGGCCCTCTTTGAGAACGTTGTAAAGGGCCTTCTCATCCCAGACCGGCCCCCTCGCCAGATTGAGGATGTAGGCGGTGGGCTTCATCAACTTGAATTCTTTCTCGCCGACAACCCCTTTCGTTTCAGGCAACATCGGAAGGTTGATGGAGATGTAATCGCATTGAGACAAGACCTCCTCCAGGCTTTGTTTGACGGCATGGATCTCCTTCTCCGCCTCCTCATATCGCAGCGCATCATAGTAAAGAACCTTCATATCAAAACCTTTATATCCGATGCGGCCCACGGCCCTGCCGATCCGGCCGAAGCCCAGGATGCCCAGAGTTTTCCCGTGAAGTTCATTGCCGATATATTGATAGCGGGCTTCCCATCTTCCCTCTTCGCGAAACGCCTTTTCTCCTTTCTTCAGCATCTTCGAAAGCATCAGGGCCAACCCGAAAAAATGCTCCGCCACCGAGACATCATTGGCATCCGGCGTATTGACCACCCATATCCCCTTCTCGGTGGCGGCTTCCAGATCGATGTTCTCCACCCCCACGCCATGTCTTCCGATGACCTTGATTCTGGGAGCGGATTCAATCAATTTCCGGCTCACCTTTCCATTGGCCCGGATGATGATCCCATCTATTTCCTTCACCTCATCGATTAAGGAACTTTCCTCGACCGATTTGGCAAAAAGGACCTCCCCTTTCTCTCGCAGACGCGCCTTCCCGACCTCATGCATGTCTTCATAAAGCAGAAATTTAAAAGATCCCATCTCTCATCCTCCAAAGCCTTGTAGCATCGATTTCAGCATTTCCGCGAAGAGGGGTGGACTGGCAAGAACTGGAATGTTGACCTGCTGGCTCAGAGGCGACCTCAGCCGAGCCATGGATCCCTGGGCGAGAACGATGACATCGACTTCCCGGGCCAGCCTGACAGCTTCCTCCGTGACCATTCGATCATGTTTTTCCGTATCTCCCTGGAGAATGGCCTTGAAAGCCTCCTGGCAGAGTGCAGTCGAGACAGAGATCTTCTTGCCTAACTCCTCTGCCTTTTTACCCAAAAGGCTGGATGTGGGATCCAAAGTCGTAGCGACCGTAGCAACAATGCCGATCTTTTCTCCACTTTTGACTGCCTTCTCTGCCATGGGTTCATCGATCTTCAATACCGGCCGGCTCACCAATCTCCTTGCAATATCGACCGTGGGGGAGATGCTTGAACAGGTCACGGTAATCATATCGGCCCCGGCCTCCTCGGCAGAAACGACGTGTTGACATAACCTCCTGATGATCCCCGGATGCAATCTACCCTCCTTCATCAAATCGATCAAGAGGCTCTCATCCACCATATGAAAGGCATTGACCTCTACCGAAAGGTCTTTCAGTTCCTTCTTGATCACCTCCACCAGGATCAATGCGGTATGGATAAAGCCGACCGTCTTCAACAGGCCACCTCCCTCTTCCCTTATCTCATTAAACCCTCGGAACCTTTCGGAGCAGTTGCCCGTACCCCTCAATCGGATCATTGATACGAAGCATTTTCATCAGTTGCCAGGCAGTGGCCTGGTTCGCAGTCACCACGGGCTTTCCGCTGTCCTTCTCGATCTCTTCAATGACGTCGCTGCACCGGAAATTGGTACAGGCGATGAAAATACCGTCCGCCTCAGGCACAACGGCCTGCATGGAAATCTGATAGGCCTCTGATGGCTTCGTGGCTCCCATCGCATAGAGATCCTCGATTTGAAGGCCGGCCACCTTTAATACTTTAAACCCAGAGGCTTCATAAAATTCCTTAAATTTTTGATTGACCTCGTCGATATAGGGACCTGCGATCACGATTTTCTTAAACCCCATAAACCGCATGGCCTCCTCGGCAGCGGTGGAGGTGGTGGTACACGGAATCCCTTTGCTGTTGGACTGCATGGACTCAATCTCTTTTTTATCCCATCCTGGCCCACCGATGAGACTGCCTGCGGTACAGGCAAAAGCGATGGCACTGTTATTCCCCAATAGGGAAGAGGACATACCTTCGGTTAAGAGACCGGCGGGTTCAGGGAGCCGCGCACTGAGTTTGGAACACTCTTCCACGTTCACCACCGGCTCCATATGGATGCGTGTCTCCCGCACCTGAACATAGGGGGGAATCATTCGACAGATCTCAGGCGTGGGATTGAGGTTCGGTCCCACAACAATCAGCCCTATTTTTGCCCGATATCCATAGGGCACACCGTAAGCTTCTGGATCTTTCTGAAACATCTTGGCACCTCCTCGAAAATTTATTCAACTCTTTAAATCATCCTTTTTTCTCTATCGGACATAACCAAAGAGTCTCGGAACCCACATCGTCAGGTCAGGCCAAAAGGCCACTAGCATAAATATTCCTGTCAGTAATATGATAAAAGGCCAGATCTCACCCCATGTCTCATCAATTCCTATCCCTGCAAGCTTGCAGGTCACAAAGAGGCTGAGTGCGACCGGTGGTGTGATCAGGGCAATCTGAACGGACATGATAAAAATCAATCCGAAATGATGGGGATCGATCCCGTAGGAGGAGGCAATGGGGGCCAACACTGGGACGAACATGATCATCGTGGCAATGGCCTCGATGAAAAAACCCAGAAAAACGAGAAAGAGAATCACGACGGCAAGAAAAAAAGCCGGGCTGGCGGAGATGGACATCAGAAAGGTTCCACATTGTTGAGGAATCTGAGCGCTCGTCAATAACCATGCACAGATTTTTGCCGTGGCCATGAGGATAAAGATCACAGAGCTGGTGATGGCTGTATTAAGAATGGTTGTTATAATACTCGAGAAAGTCAGTTTCCGGGTGACGACGGTCCCGACGATCAAAACGTAGGCCACTGCCACAGCCCCTGCCTCGGTGGGGGTGAACACCCCTGAAAGAATGCCTCCGAGGATGATCACCATGACCGCCAACCCCAGCAGGGATCCTTTGAATGTTTTGATAACGTTCAAGACCCTGAATTTTTCCTGACTGACTGGATAATTCCGTCTTTTGGCCAGGACATGGGAAAGCACCATCAACCCCAGTCCTACCATGATGCCCGGAACAAATCCCGCCAGAAAGAGGGCCGCCACCGAAATCGTCCCTCCCTGAACGTAGGCATAGATGAGCATTCCCACACTCGGTGGAATAATCGGGCCCATGGTCGAAGCGGCGGCCGTTAGGGTTGCGGCAAATTTTTTATCATACCCCTCCCGCACCATACTGGGGATGAAAATGGAACCGATCGCGGCAGCATCTCCGACGGCCGTCCCCGTCACCCCTGACAGAAGCATCTCGGTGACGATGCTGACATGGGCCAGTCCGGCCCGGAAGTGCCCGACCAGGGATTTGGCGAAGTTGACCAAATTCGGGAGGACACCGCTCCGTTCCGCCAGGTCTCCGGCCATGATGAAGAAGGGAATCGCCATTAATGGAAAAGAGTCAATTCCTGAAAACATCAGGGTCGGAATGATCATCAAGGATTCCCTTCCGGTGATCAGGAGAAAGGCGAGGGCACTGATTCCCAGACAGAAGGCGACGGGAACTCCAAGCAGGATGGTCAAGATGAAAGCAATGAAGAGGTAGATCATCGAAGGGTCATCCTCTTTTATCGATTAGGTTAAGGTTTTACTCCCTGATCCGGGGAAAGGGTCCCGACAATGGTCTTCAAATTCTCCCATACCTTCGGCAGAAGGTTCAGAATCATCAACACACATCCGACAGGAATCGCCAGATAGAACCAGAAGATGGGGACTTCCAAGGATGGGATGATCTGATCAATCTGATAGGGGAGGATGATGGTTCCTTCGATCATTAGAAAGACCAGAAAGAAGATGAGTAAGGCAAGGGACAGGAGGTTCAACCAAGCACGCGCCCGACCCCGAAATCGGTTCACCAGGATCCCGATGCTGATGTGGGCATTCTCTTTGATGGCCAAACTCGAAGCCAGAAAAACCACCCACACCATCAGGTACCGTGTAAATTCTTCGGTGATGTAAAGGGATTTTCCAAAAAGATAACGAAGAAAGACTTCGACCGGTACGAGAATGGTCAAGACAGAAAGACACAGGATGGTTAAAAATTTGGTCGACTGGTTAATGATTCGAAAGAACATTTTCCCCTCTTTTCTGGAAAAGATGGGTAGGCAGCATTGCGGAGGCTGCCTACCCATCCCCAATTCATCGATTATTTATTGGCAGCGATAAACTTGTCGGTCAATTCCTTTCCATCCTTGCCAAAATCCTTCACCGCATCCGGATAAACCTGATGGGCAATCTTCCGGAACCTTTCCATTTCCCCTTCAGGAATCGTGTTGATCTTCATTCCTGCTTTTTCTAACTCCTTGAGGAATTTCTGATTGTCCTTTTCATTCTCCACTCTCTGCCAGAGCGCGGCCTTCCGAGCGGCCTTTTCAACGGCTGATTGAAGGTCCTTCGGCAACTTTTCATAGAAGGTCTTGCTCATGACAAAGGCACCGACCTCGTTGACATGGGCGGTCAGGGAATAGAACTTCTGGACTTCTTGAAACTTGGCGGTGTAGACCATGGCAGGCGGGTTCTCCTGGGCATCGACCACTCCGGTCCTGAGTGCTTCAAACAGTTCTGTCCAGTCCATCGGGGTAGGAGACGCCCCTAATGCCTTGAAGAAGGCGATGTGGACGGGTGTGGGAAGGGTCCTTATTTTTAACCCCTTCAGGTCCTCGACCGTGAGGATGGGTTTCCGGTTGTTGGTCACATGACGGAATCCATTGTCGAAAAAACCGAGATTAAAAAAACCAGCCGCCAGCAACCGTCTATCCAGTTCTTTCCCGTTGGGGCCATCCAGAACCTCGAAGAGCCTCGTCAAATCCTTCCACAGGAAAGGCAGAACGGTAATTCCAAGCTCAGGGACATTCCGCTGGATGTGGGCCACGCCACCGAGTGCAGATTCCAATGTTCCCATCCTGACCATTTCCATGGTTTCACGGACTTTTCCAAGGGCTCCTGCGTGGTGAACATCCACAGCGATCTTCCCTCCTGTTGATTTCTCAACTTCTTCCTTGAAAACAACGGCTGCCCTGCCCCAGGAATGATCGGGTGCCACAGGATTCGCAACCCGGATTTTATATTCCGCCGCGTAAATGGTGACTGAAAAGACCAGAATGAATAAGGTGACCATTGAAACGATGAAAAACGTATTTCTATTTTTCTTCTTCATAAACGAACCCTCCTTTTATGTCATTTCGTTACGCTCTTCTGTCTTAACCTCTTTTTAAAGTTGTTTTGAAAATATATTGACCCAGCCCTTTCTCTAAAATCACCTCCTTTCAATTGAGACATATAACTCTCTTTGGAGATAGTGAGGTGTTTAACAATGAGTTTCTCAAATTGAGATGGATTTCGATCCTCCATCGCCTGTATCATCTCTCGATGTTCAACGATAGACTGTTCAACCCGATGGGGCAACGACCAGGCATTGAATCGAACGATATGAGCTTTTGTCCGAAGGAAGTCAATCATGTCATAGAGGTAACTATTTCGGCAGGCCTTGAAGATCATTCGATGGAATTCAGAATCCTTCTCAATCATCTGATGCGTTTTTTCCCGAAGATTCCTTGCCACCTCTTTGGAAAGTCTTTTCAGTTCCTGAATCTCTTTCGAGGTAATATGCTTGATGACGAGTTTCGCCGCAATTTTTTCTAATTCGGTTCGAACAAAATAAATTTCCTCAATTTCTTCGGTCGTCAGGTCCGCCACCACCACCCCTCGATAGGGAGTGGCCCGAACGAGCCCCCTTGCCTCCAGACTCTTCAAGGCTTCACGGATCACCGTCCGGCTCACGCCAAATCTTGAAATAAGATCCATCTCGACCAGACGCTCCCTCGGCTTGAAACGACCCGAGAGGATATCGCCTTCGATCTCCTTAAAAATTCTGATTGAATTAATGCTTGACATTTAAATGATCTTTTATCTAATATAGGATTAAATTTTAATACAATTTTGTATACACTTTTTAGAAAAACCTGTCAACCTTTTTTTCAGGAGGTCCCTTCATGACACGATTTGAAGCTCTCTTCAGCCCTTTCCGTATCGGAAATATAGAATTAAAGAATCGAATGGTGATGCCTCCGATGGCCACCAATTTTGCGGATCTGGATGGATCCATCAATGATCGTCATATCGCTTATTATGTCGAGCGGGCAAGAGGCGGGGTCGGCTATATCACCTTTGAACACACCGGTGTCCTGAAGCAGGGCAGAGCCTTTCTAAATATGGCACTCATCGATTCCGACCAATACATCCCTTCTTTTAGAAAGTTAGTGGAGGCCATCCATCAAGAATCTGGAAAGATTGTGATTCAGATCAATCACGCCGGCCGTCAGACCTCTTCCTCGGTCACGGGTTCCCCCATTGTCGCTCCCTCGGCCATCCCCTGCCCTGTCAGAAAGGAGATGCCCCACGCCCTTTCCTTTGAGGAGATTCAAAAGATCGTGGAAGCCTTTGGGGAAGCAGCACGGCGGGTTAAGGAGACAGGGGCTGATGGCGTAGAAATCCATATGGCCCACGGATATCTGATCAATCAATTCCTTTCTCCTTTTTCTAACAAAAGGGAGGATGAATATGGAGGCGATGCGGATCGACGCATGCGAATGCCCATCGAAGTATTGAGGACCGTTCGAAATCAAGTCGGTCCCGATTTTACGGTCCTCTGCCGTCTCAGCGCCGATGAATATGTGGAAGGCGGATTGAAACTCGAAGACACAAAAGAGATCGCAAAGACATTGGAGAGGAACGGAGCCGATGCCCTCCATATCTCGGCCTGTGTAGCTGCATCGGGATATTTAAACCACCCCCCTTATTATGCGGAGGAGGGTATTTTTGTTCATCTCGCTCAGGGAATCAAATCTACGGTCTCCATTCCCGTCATCGCCGTG
>JASEIE010000134.1 GCA_030024065.1 Thermodesulfobacteriota bacterium | reverse complement strand
CCACCTCTCAATAATTGCATACAGCCCTTGTCATATCGACAGCCGGCGGAATTTCATCCCATGTTCTGCCTTCGAGCTTTCGCCCAGTCTTCTTCCTATTTGGACCACCCCACTGCTTGAAGAAGAATGGTACTTTTGTCCTCTGGCATTGGTTACGGATATCCACTACCCAGGAGGCATGCATTGGTCTCGCCTGATACCCAGATTCTCCCCCTACGATGACCCAATCTATCCCTCTGAGATTGAGACCATGTACAGGTCCAAGAAGCGGTTCAAAAGATATGAATTTAATTTTTGCTCCAACTTTGCGAAGATGATCGACTCTGAAAATATACTCTTGATTTTCAACACTGACTCCCATCCAAATGTTGGAACTCCAGGAAAGTTTATGATTGAGTTCAAGAAGGCGTTCCGATCTTTTTGTCAGAATCTGGAAACGATGCCAGTGGGCCTGTTCCATCATATGAAAGACCCTCTGAATAAATTTAGTTGGGACATTCTCATGGAAAAGATCACTCATCGAGTTCACAAAGATCGCTTGCGGTTTCTTCCACATCAGCGGCAGTTCCAGAACTTTCTCTTGTAAAGTAAGTTTAAATCCATTGGCATAGTTGGGTTGTCCCATCGCCTGAAGCCGTTTGGCCATGCGCTCGGCGTAGCAATGCTTACATCCAGCGCTGACTTTAGTGCAACCAGTGACGGGATTCCATGTGGATTCAGTCCACTCAATGGAGGAGTTTATTGCCATTACAGCACCCCCCTGTCTCGGTAATTATCAAAAATGTCCTTTACAATCTTCGCACCAGTTCTATTTGGTGAAGCAAAGAGTAAATAATATATCACAGAACCTTTTGAATTCCTCATGGGCATAGGTTCGGGAACATATTTGAACCCTGCCACTTTTTTGAGCCGTTCACGGAATGCATCAATCACGGCTTTATTAGTCGTCTTTTCTTCCATTTCACCGAACAATCCTGGTGTTTTTCTGTAAGCTGCTTGATGCCACGAATGATCACCCCACACTGCATCCATTCGTGCAACTTGATTGGTTTTGACCTTGTCAGGAGAACGCCAAAATACATTCATATTTGCGTCCATGATCACAAAATTATAGAAGATTTCGATACTCTTCATTTCCCCAGCTTTCTGCAGTACCTCCCAGTTAACGTTAAGACCATACGGATCAAGTAAACACAATGCTCTGCGATAATCCTCGTATCGACATCTGGGGAAAACCTCTGCAAGGAGTACTTTGTTGCAATCTCCTTTGTGAAAAGAGACATCTCTGCGCTCCCCAACAATCTCACGAAGTTTGTCTACCTTGTCGCCGTCCAAGTCGATGAAATGATACTCTGAAAATGCAGGAGAAATGACCAATGCGTTCAAGGGACTGCCGGTAATGAATTCGCGTGTTTGCTTTTTTATGTGGACTCCGGCTCCAGCAAATGCGTCAATGTACAGGTAACTCTGGATACTTTTCTGCTTGTTTATGATCGTCGAATAAGCAGATACATATTTGCGGATAATGTCAAGCTTTACCTCTGACCAGTAACCGATTTCGTCATATTTTGACATGTTTATGTCCTAAACACACCCCGGATAATGTTCTTGGTATTCCAAGGATCAGAGGTTTCCGCAGGCTATCCCCTCCGCATTAACCATGCTTCCTGACAGCTGAGATCCAAAGAATAAATTTTGAAGGTTTGGCCCTCTTCTTCGTCTATTTTCTTAGCCATTATTTTCTAATTATCATGGCCGAAAATACATCGTCACACACAAAATATCACAGTCAGAAAATATGTCAATTTTTTCTCACACCCTCACCCTTGCCCTCTCCCGTCGAGGGAGAGGGGGAAGCGAAACATCGATTAGCTCTTTCAGACACTTCACATCGTAACCAAAATGGATTAAGATCTCCTCCGTCGCCTTTACGAGCATCTCCTGATATTTTTTGACATCGTAGGTGTCGTCCGGTCCGACCAGCGGAAAAGGCCTTACTCGCTCTGCCTTATCCCTGGATTGGGCATCTTTAATCACATACCTTACCTTCTCTCCGGGATGAATCGGAATCCCCACATCCTCTAACTGCTGGGCGGCCAGAGCCGTCAGGTTATCCACCTTGTAGGCATTCGGTTCCCGAGAGATCCTCTTCCCGATAGCCAGATCCTCTTGCCTCGTCTGGCCGTCTTTTAACATCAGGCTGTATTCAAGGAGAAGGTCCAAAATCTTGGGGATCTTCGAGCGATAATCATCCAAGTTTTTTGCCTCTGTTAGAAACTCGAGCATCCGGATCTGGGCCTCCTGAATCAGAGGAGGCGTATCGCTTCGTCGGAATGCCAATCCCCTCGCCTTGATCTTCCCATTTTTAAAAAGACCGAAATATCTATTGGCCACCGGACTCTCCGGATTTCCTTTGGAAGGAAGAAAGGCCATCCATTGATAGATCCCCTCGAGGCTCATGGTGACATCAGTCGCCTCACTGATCCTGCGACAGAGCTGAAGAACTTCCTCTTCTTTTAAATCCTTCTTGCGAATCCAGAGAGAATCGGTGATGGCATGGAGAAGTTCAAATCCCTCCTCCTCGCAGATCTCCTTGGCTTGAAGGAGTTTCTCCCTTCCAAAGGCAGTGACCGCTTCGTGGGCTTCAATTCTTCCAAAACGGGCATTCCGATAGCCCAGATATCCAAAGCAGGTGACAAGCATCCACTTGAGTGCTGTTTGCTTGCGGTTGTAAATCTCTCGCTTTTCCCCCTCACCCTTCCCCTCTCCCCCAGGGGGAGAGGGTGGGGTGAGGGGTGTTCCGCCATGCACCACATGGGGTGCATGGCTGCCCTGGACCTCACATGGTTCAGGGCGCATTCCACTTTCCATTTCTTTGACTCTCTTCTTCAGCCATGCCCTCCTTGTCAAAATGGGTCTAAGGGTTTTCGGAACGATTCCTTCTCGTTTCTCGCAGATTGTATAACCCGCCTCTGGAACCCGGTGGTTCTCACAGCATCTACAGAGCACTGTCTCCGGAGAGATATTGTGGACGGCCATGATCGTTGGATACATCGAGGCAAAGTCGATCTCTGCTACATCCCCGAAGATCCCCAACTTAGGCTGAAAGACAAGACCCCCTTTATCCGCAACGAGTAGATCCCAGGCTGTCTTGAATCGCTCCGGCTCCCCTTTCCTCCAGGGGATGAGGATACCTTCCTGAAAGGCCCGGTCGAGTTGCATCGAGGTGATGGCAGTCCCGGGAGAGGTCCGTGCCATCCTTTGAACTGGAATTTTAGCCAACCGTGCCAGCTCGATCACACCCTCCATTTCCGACTCTCCATAGATGAAGGAGTTCCTGCGATCGATGTGCCATCTCCCGAAAAGGAGGTGGGCAGGAGCCTGATAATAGGTTCGTCCATAAGAGAAGTAGGACCGGCCTTGGGAATCGATTTGTCTCCGAATGGGATGGGGTTCCCGATCCCAGGGGATGGAGGTCTTCCATTTTCTCTCCAATGAAAAGAGAAAAGGTAAGAGAGAAGCATCTCCATCATCAGACAGAATCAGATCCGGATCAAACTGCTTGAGAAACTTGCTGACCTCTCCAGTATCTACATCCTCCATCTCCATCCGGTATCCTTCGCATTCCATAAGAAGAGACTTTTGCCGGATGGAGTCTCCATCCATGCGAAGTTCCATCACCCGAAGATCAGGAAGGTCTCCGTCATCCATCCACACGGACTCGGATGGATCGGAGTGAATCTTAAACATTCGACTCCCTTCTGCTTCCACGAGGCATCTGCCTGTTGGGAAAATTCCCTTTTCATAAAGATAGGCCTGGGGCAAGGGGATATCACAATTATAGAAGGTGATCTTTTCCTCCCACTGAGGAAGAATTCGGGGAAGCTGGGCATAATGCTCCAAATCACTCATCTCGATCTCCATCACATCAATTTCGTCTCCGCTCCAGAATTCCCTCTTCATGGTCCACTGATACCCCGTAGCCCATCGGCTTTTCTGGAGAGAATGGAGCAGGGCGAGGAGATCCCTCTTCTTGCCCTGCGCATAGAATCGAGTTTGGAAGGGATCTTCGAGACGATGGAACAAGTCATCCTCACCCTTGATCCAGAGGATCATCGAGGAGTCGAGAGGGTAGAGGTCAAAAAGCCATCCCTGAAGTTCCATAGAAGGTAGAAGTCTCTGGTCTGAAGGTTAAGGCCAGGACGCCCGTTTGGTTGATGGGTTAAGCCGTTCGTCTAAAAAATATTGGTCTTAACCACTTGACCTAACCTAAACCGGCTTCCTCACCTTAACCCAATCACTTTTCCCATTGCTTACGGGTTACGGCTCGGTTATGGTCGATTGGAGAACCCCCTTTGGTTCTTCTTCGAGCGCCTTCAGTTTTGCTCTTAATTCGACCAGGCTCTTTTCGTGCTCGACAAGGATGGAGATCAGGATCGTTTCAAAAGGCCAGGGTCTCGAGGCATAGACTCCTGCCTGCACATGGAGCCTCGCCTTTTCGAAGAGCCTGTCGAGGAATTGCTGGTCTTCTTTTCTCAGTCCCCTTCGGAACTTCTTCCACTCCTGAGCTTCCTGTTCCAGTACCTGACTAAAAGGAAGAACGGTTCGTCCCATAGCGCGTGCTCCGTGTCTGCTTAATGTCACCTGTAGCGTCGGCATTTACTGCCGACGAAATGCTTTTTTATTCGCCCTCGGTTTAGCATATCAAAAAATGGGATGAATCCCAGAAATCGGAGACCCTGAACCAACCCGTGAAACAAGTTCAGGGCATGGTTCAGAAGGGTGACAGAAAAAGTTTTTTGGAATCTTTTCCGGAACTACTCTTACTCCCTGACCATTGAACTCTATCCTCCAGACCAGATCAGAGAACTGGACGAGCCTTTTTGAGAGATATTCTCTCTTTGGATTCATTAATCCCCCTACCCCCCCTTTAGAAAAAGGGGGATTCCCAGAGAAGGTAGGAGACTGAAACAGAAAGAAAGGAATGCCTTCCGCTGCCACCCCCTCCAATTTTCTCAGAGATCTTTCAAAGAGAGGCCGAACCTCTCTCTCGGGTACATCCTGATCCAGGAATGTGGTGATGGGTCCCAGTACAATCACCCGTGGTTTTTGTAGGGGCGATTCATGAATCGCCCCTACCAGGGAAATCAATTTTCCCATCAGTGTAGTCATCTGGTAGCAGGTGAAGGCCCTCGCTATGCGAATTCTTTTGAGAAGCCTCTCCGGAGGAATCAGTGCCTTTCTTGCGAAGGATGAGACCGTATAAGGATCGAAACGGTTGGCACCGTCCAGCACAATGACATCACCCCCCTGCCCTGCCATCCACCCCGCCACATAGGAGGCCACCTTCCCCATCTCCTCCCCTGAAAAAAGGACCTTTTTTGAAAAGGCAGGATGGGAAGCCCGATCCGCCAGGATCAGTTGTCCCAGAATTTGATCAAGTGTAGCTCTTACAGATGAATCCATCCGGTTTCTCTGCAGAGCGCAAAGCGCTAAGCGCATAGCATAAAGAAGCATAGGATAGAAACGCTATGCTCTATGCTCCATGCGCTATGCGATTACCTCCGCACTCCGCATTGTAATCAAACCTTCCTGAACACTCCGGTTACTTTTCCGAGGATCTGAACCTCTCCCGATCCCTCTTCAATCCGGATCGTCTCCCAGTGCTCGTTGTCCGGTTTCAACTCGATTCTTCTCCCCTTCTTGAAAAACCGCTTCACCGTCGCCTCTTCCCCGACCAGTGTCACCACCACATCTCCATTCTCCGCTGAGGGCTGGGATCGGACGACGACATAATCGTTAGGAAGGATGTAAGGGGACATGCTGTCGCCCTTCACCTTCAGAAGGAAGGCTGTCCCTCCTTTTGCCCATTCTGCTGGAAACGGGATAGTCCCTTCCACATTCTCCACGGCTAAAGTAGGTTTCCCTGCTGCAACCCTGCCCAGGATAGGAATCTCTCGGATCAATGACCTACCCTCTTTTCTGAGCCTATCCTCCCCAAACACGAGAACCTCAAGGCCTCTCGACATCGAGTTTCTCCGTTTCAAATAACCCTTCTTCTCCAGTGCCCTGATATGATCGAAGGCTGCCCGGGGATAGATGTCAAAGTGTTCACCGATCTCCCTCACTGAAGGGGGATACCCTCTCTCTTTGATAAACGCCTGGATGAAGTCGAAGACTTCTCTCTGCCGAGCTGTTAGTTCCATAATTCCCCCTTTTAATCCAAGGCTTTCATTTTTAAGTCTTTGTTCCGAACTCCCTGCCTTCGCCGAAACGCTTCGTGCAGGCAGGCGAACCCATCACTCCGAACTGCATACCAACATATACTATACATTTGTTTAGTTGTCAAGAGAATTTTATCCTGACCATTTTTAGGTTTTTTCTCCAATCCGGGTATTTTATTTTATGAAACATTTGAGTTAATATGTTAGTATATGGAGAATTGTATTGTTGGAATCTGCTCCGGCGATAAGATATTATTTTTGCAGCCTATTTTTCGTATTGATTAGAAGTGAGATGCTTCGATGTGGGAGCGGTTGAAAGAAGATATCCGGACGATTAAGGACCGGGACCCTGCGGCAAAGAACTATGTGGAGATCCTTCTCTGCTATCCGGGTCTCCATGCCATCTGGTTCCACCGAATTGCCCACCGCCTCTATCAAAAACGGTGGTATACGATAGGCCGCCTCATTTCTCATTTCAGCCGATGGATCACCGGCATTGAGATTCATCCTGGTGTAAAGATCGGCAGGCGACTCTTCATCGACCATGGCATGGGTGTGGTGATCGGTGAGACCACTGAAATCGGCGACGATTGTCTGATTTATAAAGGCGTGGTGATGGGTGGCACCACCCTTGAAAAGAAGAAACGCCATCCCACCCTCGGGAACCGTGTCATTGTGGGTTCCAATTCCACAATTCTGGGAGCCATCACCATTGGCGACGGAGCAAGAATTGGTTCCAATTCTGTGGTGGTTAAAACCGTCCCTCCGGGTGCCACAGTCGTCGGTGTTCCAGGCCGTATTGTCGAGTCATTGACCCCCGAAAAACTGGCTCTCGATTTCGAGCATGGAAATCTTCCGGACCCGCTGTCGGATATCATGAAAATGATTCTCCAGCTCCATAGTAAACTTGAAGAGAGGGTGAAGCGATTAGAAAACCAGAGTGAAAAAACCGTTCGCCGTGAGGAGTGAAAGATGGGAAAGTACCCGAAGTTTCTGATGGAGCATTTCCAGAACCCGAAAAATGTAGGAGAGATATCCAATCCGGACGGTGTGGGCACGGTGGGCAATGCCTCCTGCGGCGATATTATGCAGATGTTCATCAGGGTCGATAACAATAAGATCGCCGAGGCAACCTTTAAGACCTTTGGCTGTGGTGCAGCCATTGCAACCAGTTCCATCTTAACGGAGCGGATCAAAGGGGCCACACTCGATGAGGCCCTGAAGATATCGGAAGAGACATCAAAGGAGGTCCTTTCCCAGTTGCCCAAAGAGAAAATTCCCTGCTTTACTTTGGCTATGGATGCCCTGAAATTGGCGATCGAAGAGTATTGTTGCAGGAGGGAAGGGATTCACGAAAAGGGCGGTTTCCATTCAACCAACCTGGAGAAGGAATAGGAAAAGGGGCCCTATGGCAAAAGAAGACAAAATCGTCTTTCTCAAAAACCCCGATAAGGTTCTCGAACAACTCATTAAAAACTTTATCAGCGAGAATGAATCGAATCGAAGGATTCAGATCGATCACGGAGTTTACTGGGGCGAACCTCTGGTCGGATTTGCCTCGGGAACGGATCCCCTGTTCTTTGAGTATAAGAGCATTATCGGTTCATTTCATCTCACTCCGAGAGAGATCATCATCGGAGCCTTAAGGGAAAAGGGAAGGGAAATTCTCCTCTCCGAGTACGAACAGATCAGCGTCATCTCATGGATCCTCCCCACTCCGGAGGATACCCGAAAAAGCAACCGGCAAGAAGAAAAGTTCCCATCGAAACTCTGGGCCTATACCAGGGACTTTGGAGAAGCTTGTAACAATGCTCTCAAAAAGCATGTGATAGGGTTTCTGGAAGGTCTGGGGTACATGGCCGTAGCTCCAACCCTTTTGCCTTCCTTTCAGTATTACCATAATGAGAAAGTGGGCTGGGCTTCTCCCTGGTCAGAACGCCACATCGCCTATGCCTGCGGCCTTGGAACCTTCAGTCTCAATGACGGTCTCATCACTCCCAAAGGGATGGCCATCCGAATAGGAAGCGTCGTCACCCTTCTAAAACTGGCCCCGAGCGAAAGAACGTACCGTCACTATAAGGAAAATTGCCTCCTTTTTCGGAACGAGAAATGTGGAAAGTGTATTCCAAGGTGTCCAGCCGGTGCCATTACGGAAAATGGTCACGACAAAGATAAATGCCGCGAATATATCAATTCTGAACCTTTGAAAGCAAAACGGCTGGGTTATGGTTTACAAAACCCTCCCCCTGCTTGCGGCCTCTGCCAGACCGGCGTCCCCTGCGAGTTCGATATACCAAGGCCCGATTTGATCGCTTAAGGGTTCATGTTCATAGAACAGATGTTTAGAAATCTTTTTAAAAAGATTAGAATTCTCTTCCTCGTTTTTTCAGTATTGTCAACTCCTTTCCTATTAAGAAATGCCTTATCACAAATCCCTTCTTCCATCCAAATTTACTTCTTCCATGCTGAGGACTGCCAACCCTGCCAGGTCATCCTTCAGGCCTATCTCCCTACTCTTAAAACCATCTTCCCCTCCCTTGAGATCAAAACCTTTGATGTCGGAAACCCGGCTTCTTATGAAGCCCTCTTAAAATTGGAGAAACGATTCAATCGCCTTGAAAGTGAACTTCCCGTCGTCTTCATCGGAGATCAAATGCTCTCTGGAGAGATGGAGATCATGGAGAAGTTGAACCCTCTCCTTCTCGAATATCAGGCGAAAGGGGGAGCCTCGCTCCCTCCAATTGAAATCCCATCCATTCCCGAATCGCCGGCACGGATCACCAGCACAACCCCGGTTGATCTCACCTATTTCCATCAGAAAGGATGTCCGAAATGTGATCGGGCCAATGCCCTGTTGAAATATCTCTTAAAAAAATATCCAAACCTGAAGGTCAAAGAGATCGACCTCAACACCCTGGACGGAAGGCGCCTCAATGAAACCCTGTCGAACCGGCTCCAACTCCCCCCTGAGAAACGCCTGATCGCACCGAGCATCTTTATCGGTAATGATTACCTTTCGCCTGATGAGGTTACGGTATCCAGGGTTGAGGGATTGATTAAAAAATACAGTGAAGGTATCAGTGTCGGTGATAGGAAATTAATTTTACCATCACCTACATCAGAAGAACTCAAAAAAGCAGAAGAGACCATGGCAGAACGTTTTAAGTCTTTCGGACTCCTGGCCATCCTCATTGCAGGTTTGATCGAAGGGCTCAACCCCTGTGCCTTGGCCACCCTGGTTTTTTTCATCTCTTATCTCACCATGATCGGTCGAAAACGAAAAGAGATCTTTCTGGTAGGGATGGGTTTTTCGGCAACTGCCTTTGTGACCCATTTGCTGCTTGGCCTCGGGATTCTCAGTTTCATCCAGCATCTCTCATTCTTCCCTTTGTTCTCCCGTGTCGTTTATGTGATCACTTTTGTATTCTCCCTTTTCCTCGGGATTCTTAGTTTTTACGATTACATCCAGTTGAAGAAGGGACGCCCTTCCAGGATGAAACTCCAGATTCCCAATTTTTTAAAAAAGAGGATTCACCAGATCATCCGGACAAGAAGTGGCGAGTGGGAGGAAAGTCATGAAGGCCAATCCGTTCGTTTCTTTCTGGCTGCGGTCTTAATCGGTTTTATCGTCACCCTCTTGCAATCAACCTGCACAAGCCAGGTCTATCTCCCCACACTTCTTTTTGTCGCCAATGTCCCCTCACTCAGGGGAAGTGCCGTTTTGTACCTTGTTCTGTATAATTTGGTTTATATTCTCCCCCTACTGGTTATCTTTGGAATTGTCTACTGGGGAGTCACTTCGGAACAACTCTCCTCCTTTCTTCAAGAAAGGGCTTCTACCATCAAACTCCTCACCTCCTTATTCTTCATTGCTCTGGCAGGAATATTGATTTTTGCCTTAATATAGGGGATCATGGGTGTCCAATTAAAAGTCAAATAAAGTTAGCTGGTTAGACATGCTATTTT